>CAYQMQ010000021.1:0-16423 GCA_964418395.1 uncultured Actinomycetota bacterium | reverse complement strand
TGGTGGTCTCCAGCCCCGAGGGCAGCACCACCACCTCGTCGCCGGGCTTGAGCACCCCGCCGCTGATCTGGCCGGCGTACCCGCGGTAGTCGGGATGGTCGTCGGACTGGGGGCGGATGACCCACTGCACCGGCAGGCGCGCATCCACCAGGTTGCGGTCGCTGGCGATGTGGACCTGCTCGAGGTGATACAGCAGCGACGGGCCCTGGTACCAGTCCATGTTGGTGCTGCGGTCGACCACGTTGTCGCCGTGCAGCGCGCTGATGGGGATGAACGTGACGTCGGACACGTCGAGCTTGGTGGCAAAGGCGGTGAACTCGGCGCGGATCTGCTCGTAGCGCTGCTGCGAGTAGTCCACCAGGTCCATCTTGTTGACCGCCACCACCAGATGGGGGATGCCCAGCAGCGACGACAGGAACGCGTGCCGCCGCGACTGCTCGGTCATGCCGTGGCGGGCGTCCACCAGGATCACCGCCAGGTTCGACGTCGACGCGCCGGTGACCATGTTGCGGGTGTACTGGGGATGGCCCGGGGTGTCGGCGACGATGAACTTGCGCCGCGGCGTGTGGAAGTAGCGGTAGGCCACGTCGATGGTGATGCCCTGCTCGCGCTCGGCGCGCAGCCCGTCGGTGACCAGCGCCAGCTCGGTGCGGTCGAAGCCCTGGCGCAGGCTGGCGTCCTCCACCTGGGCCATCTGGTCGGCCATGATCTGCTGGGTGTCGAGCAGCAACCGCCCGATCAGGGTGGACTTGCCGTCGTCGACGCTGCCGGCGGTCGACAGCCGCAACAGGTCCATGTCGAGATCGGCGACCGGGTCGAAGGTCTCGGCAGCAGCGCCCATCAGAAGTAGCCCAGCCGTTTGCGGTCTTCCATGGCCGCCTCCGAGGCGCGGTCGTCGGCGCGGGTGGCGCCGCGCTCGCTGTCGGTGGCCCCGGCGGTCTCGGCGATCACCTCTTTGAGGGTGGCCGCCTCTGATTTGATCGCGGCGGTGCAGCTCATGTCGCCCACGGTGCGGAAGCGCACCCGCTCGGTGAACGGCTCCTCGCTCTCCATCAGCGGCACCACGTCGCTGACGGCGTATAGCATCCCGTCGCGCTCGAACACCTCGCGGTCGTGGGCGAAGTAGATCGTTGGCAGCTCCACGCTCTCGCGCGCGACGTACTGCCACACGTCCAGCTCGGTCCAGTTCGACAGCGGGAACACCCGCAGATGCTCGCCCTTGCGCAGCCGGCAGTTGTACAGGTTCCACAGCTCGGGCCGCTGATGCTTGGGGTCCCACTGGCCGAACTCGTCGCGGTGGCTGACCACCCGCTCTTTGGCCCGTGACCGCTCCTCGTCGCGGCGAGCCCCGCCGAACAGCGCGTCGAAGCCGTGCTCGTGGATGGCGTCCAACAGCGT
Organism: uncultured Actinomycetota bacterium; assembly: GCA_964418395.1. Lineage (GTDB taxonomy): Bacteria > Actinomycetota > Nitriliruptoria > Euzebyales > Egibacteraceae > QS-5-72-10. The sequence goes on along the minus strand of CAYQMQ010000021.1, from coordinate 15,025 downwards.
CACGGTCTGCAGCTGGTTGCGCGAGGCCCGCGGGCCGGTCTCCTCGACCGCGCGGCCGGCGTCGATCGACGCCTGCACGCTGGCGACCACCAGCCGCTCGCCGAGCTCGGCCATGCGCCGGTCGCGGAAGTCCAGCGCCTCGGGGAAGTTGTGGCCGGTGTCGACGTGCATCACCGGGAACGGGAACCGTCCGGGGCGGAAGGCCTTCTCGGCCAGGCGCAACAGCACCGCCGAGTCCTTGCCGCCGGAGAACAGCAGGACGGGGCGCTCGCGCTCGGCGGCGACCTCGCGCATCACGTGGATCGCCTCGGACTCCAGGGCGTCGAGGTGGCTGAGTCGGTATCTGCTGGCGCTCATGATCGTCCGAGTGTCGGCAGTCGCGGCGAGCATGGCAAGCTCGCCCCGTTGCAATGGGTGCGATCGCGCCCAGGCTACGTCGTCGAGCTCGGCGCCGTGCCGCTGCCGGCCCCGTCAGCTCAACGCTGGGAACTTGGGGGAGCGCTCAGCCGCGGTGCCCGTCGCTGTCGGACCGGGTGGGGTGGAACTCGGGGAGGCCGGATCCCGGGCTCGCCTCCCGGTGCAGGCGGAGGTACTCGAGGTGGCGTTCGTACTGGTCGAGGACGTCGGCGATGAGCTGATAGGTGTTGTGGCCGATGACGTCGTACTCCTGGCTGCCGGTCGGGAGGTGCACCTCCAGTCGGACGTACTCGCCGTCGGAGCTGGACGTGTTGGCGGCGAGATCGGGCACGGGCGCGGTGCGCGGCGACACCTGGTAGATGAAGTCCTCCTCGCTGCCCATCGGCACGCGCACGGCGAGCTGCCCGACGCCGAGCTCCTCGTCGAAGTCCTCCCACATGCGCGCATCCATGCCCTGCCGCTGCAGCTCGGCGGTGACCTCCTCTATGGCGGGGCGCCCCACGTGGTCGATGAACTCGCGCGCGTCCTGCGTCCCGGGGAAGCTCGTGCTCTGACGGAGGCGTGTCCGCCAGTCGCGCTGGGTGCCCGCCCGGTCGACCGCGGTCCGCTCCGACAGCGACGTGGGCAAGCTCGTGCGCACGGCCTCCTCGCGGAACCACTCGATCCGGACAGCCTTGTACAAGCCCCACATGACGGCGAGCATCACGAACGAGAACGGCAGGCCCATGATGATCGTCACCTGCTGCAGGGCGTCCAGCCCGCCGACGATCAGCACCGCCAGGGTGAGCAGCCCGATCACCCCCGCCCACAGGACCCGGAGCCAGGGGGCGGCGTCGGTCAGCGGAGTGGGCAGCTCGGAGCTGAGGTTGGCCATCACCAGCGATCCCGAGTCGGCCGAGGTGACGAAGAGGAGCAGTCCGACCACGAGCGTCAGGCCCGCGCTGAACAACACGCCGGGGTAGTCGGCGAGCAGCAGGAAGAACCCCTGCTCGGGCACGTTTGCTGCGGTCTGGCCGAACTCCTCCGCCCCGCCGATGACGCGGCGCAGGGCCGCGTTGCCGAACACCGAGAGGAACAGCAGCGTGAACGTGAACGGCACGATCAAGGTGGCGGCCACGAACTGGCGGATCGTGCGGCCCCGGGAGATGCGGGCGAGGAACATGCCCACGAACGGTGACCAGGCGATCCACCAGGCCCAGAAGAACAACGTCCAGCTGTTGAGCCACTGGGTGGGCTGCTCGTAGGCGAAGGTGTCCAACGTCATCGCTGGGAACCGGCTCAGGTAGTCCCCGACGTTCATGACCAGGCTGTTCAGGATGAACAGCGGGTCGTCGAACACCGTGACGTAGACCATCAGCAGGATGGCCAGGAGCACGTTGGCCTGCGACAGGAACTTGATGCCCCTCTCGACGCCGGAGACCGCCGAGGCGGTGGCCACCAGGAACGCGATGACGACGAGGGCGACTTGGACCGAGACGGCCTCCGGCAGGCCGAACATGAAGCGGAGGCCGAAGTTCAGCTGGAGCACGCCGATCCCCAGCGAGACGGCGATCCCGAAGACCGTGCCGATCATCGCGGCGAGGTCGACGGCGTCGCCGGCGGGGCCATAGATCCGTCGCCCGATGATCGGATACAGCGCGGAGCGCACCGCCAGCGGCAGCCCCCGGCGGAAGGCGAAGTAGCCGAGGACCATCCCCATCAGGGCATACATCGCCCAGCCGGTGAGACCGTAGTGAAACAGCGTCCACACCACCGCCTGCCGGGCGGCCTCGACGGTCTCACCCTCGCCGACAGGCGGGTTGAGGTAGTGCGCCATGGGCCCGGCCACGGAGAAGAACACCAAGTCGATGCCGATGCCGGCCGCGAAGAACATCGACCCCCACGCGAAGAGGTTGAAGTCCGGCCGGGAGTGCTGCGGGCCGAGCTTGATCGCGCCGTACTTCGAGGCGGCGAGGAAGATGACGAAGACGAGGAAGAGAGTGGCGACGAGGACGTAGTACCAGCCGAAGCCCGCAGCGATCCACCCGACGAGCGTGCCCAGGACGTTGCTCGCGCCGTCGGGGCTGATCAGCCCCCACGCCGACAACGCCACGATGAACACCGCGGAGCCGTACAGGACTGCGGGCTTGATGGGGCGTGCGGGCTCTCGGCCTCGTCGGCCTCGTCGGCCGCGGGAGCGGTCTCATCCGGGGATGTCACAGCGGACCACCTCACGCAGTTCGGCGGGCGAGTCGGGTCACTCGGCGAGCAGGTCGGCGCAGCGCTCGCCGATCATCATGCAGGTGATCATCGGGTTGACCGTGATCATCGTCGGGAAAACGCTGGCGTCGGCGACACGCAGCCCCGTCACGCCGCGGACCCGCAGGTCCGGGTCGACCACGGCCGTGGGGTCGTCCGGCGCCCCCATCCCACAGGTGCCCATGGGGTGGTAGACGGTGTTGGCCGTGGTGCGGATGTAGTGCGACAGCGCCTCGTCGTCGGTCACCGACGGCCCCGGGGTCAGCTCGCCTTTGACCCACTCCGACAGCTCCGGGTGGGCAAGGATGTCGCGGGCGAGCTTGGCGCCGGCGAGCATGACCCGCTCGTCGTGGCCGTCCGGGTCGGTGAAGTAGGCGAAGTCGATGGCCAGGTCGCCGGCGCCGTGCGCCGGCGGCTCGGTGCCCCGCAGCCGCACCGTGCCGCGGCTGCGGGCGCGGCACACGTTCGGCGTCAGCGACAGCGCGTGCTCCGCCCGCGGGTAGCCGTGCGCGGCGGTGTGCAGGTCGAAGGGCACCAGGCCGACGTGCATCATCAGGTCGGGTCGGTCGGCGCCGTGCTCCACCGCGGTGGCGAAGACCGCGCCGTCCCACCACTGCACGGCCTCGTCGGGCAGCGCGCCCACGGTCTCGGCCATGACCACGCCCTCGGGGTGGTCCATGAGGTTGGCGCCCACCCCGGGCAGGTCGGTGCGCACCGACAAGCCGAGCTCCTCGAGGTGGGCGGCCGGGCCGAGCCCCGAGCGCATCAGCAGCGCGGGCGACTGGAACGCCCCCAGGCAGACGACGACCTCTCGCTCGGCGTCGACGGGGCCGGCGTCGGTGTTCACGCCGACGGCGCGGTCGCCGTCGAAGCGCAGGTCCAGCGCCCGCGTGCCGGTTCGCAGGTGCAGGTTGCCCGGCAGCGCGTCGGTCGGGTGGAGGTAGGCCACCGAGCTGGACTGGCGGATCCGCTGCTCGTCGACGGCGAGGGCGAGCCGCCCACAGCCGTCGCGCAGCGGCTCGGCGTCGAACCGCTGGCGCGGCAGCCCCATGGCCTCGCACGCGTCGAGGAGGCTCTCCAGCGCCGGCATGTCGGTGTCGGGCACGCGGATGGTGACCCGCTGCTGGACCCGGTCGTAGTAGGGGGCCACGTCCGCCGGGCCCCACCCGGCCGCCCCCGCGGCCTCCCAGTCGGCGAAGTCGCCGGCGGGCGCGCGGAAGGCGATGCTGGAGTTGTGCGAGCTGCAACCACCCAGCAGGCGGGCGCGGCTGTGGATGATGTGGTCGTTGCCCCGGGGCTGGGGCAGGATCGCCGGCTTCTCGTCGTACTCGCTCTCCAGCAGCTCCATCCAGCGGCGGAGCTGGAGCACGCGGTCGTCGCCCTCGTCGGTCGGCCCGGCCTCCAGCAGCCCGACCGACACGTCGGGGTCGTCGGCGAGCCGGCGGGCGACGACCGCGCCCGTGGTGCCGCCGCCAACCACGACGTAGTCATAGGTCTCAGCCATCGGTCACCCTTCGAACGCGCAGCGGGTCAGCCCTTGAACACCCGCAGCGGAGCGGGATCGAGATTCTGGTAGACGTGCTTGGTCTCGGTGTACTCCTCGAAGCCCTGCACCCCCAGCTCGCGGCCGATGCCGGACTGCTTGAAGCCGCCCCACTCGGCCTGGGGGAAGTAGGGGTGGAAGTCGTTGATCCACACGGTGCCCATCCGCAGCCGCCGGGCCATGCGCTGTGCCCGGCCCACGTCGGTGGTCCACACCGCACCGGCGAGGCCGTAGATCGTGTCGTTGGCCAGCGTCACCGCCTCGTGCTCGTTGGAGAAGCGCTCGACGGTGAGCACCGGCCCGAACACCTCCTCCTGGACGATGCGCATGTCGCTGATGCAGTCAGCGAAGAGCGTCGGCTCGACGAAGAAACCCTCCTGCAGCGCCGGGTCGTCGGGTCGGCCGCCACCCACCACCAGCCGCGCGCCCTCCTCCTGGCCGATGCGGATGTAGTCCTCGACCTTGCTGCGGTGCTCCTCGGAGATCAGCGGCCCCGTCTCGATGCCCTCCTCGAAGCCGTTGCCGAGGCGGATGCGGGGGATGCGGCGCGCGAGCTCCTCCACGAACGGCTCGTACAGCTCGTCCTCCACCAGCAGCCGCGCGCCCGCCGAGCACACCTGCCCCGAATGGAGATACACCCCGGTCATCGCGTAGTCGACCGCGGTGTCGAAGTCCGCGTCGGCGAAGACGATGTTCGGGTTCTTGCCCCCGAGCTCGAGCGCCACCCGCTTCACGTTGCCGCTGGCGGTGCTCATGATCCGCTTCCCGGTCGCCACCCCACCAGTGAACGAGATCATGTCCACTTGGTGGTTGGCGGCCAGCTCGGCGCCCACCTCGGCGCCCGCGCCGAGCACCAGGTTGGCCACCCCCGGCGGGAAATCGAGCTCGTCGATCAGCTCGAACACCCGCATCGTGGTCAGCGGCGTGATCTCGCTGGGCTTGACCACCACCGTGTTGCCCGCGGCCAGCGCGGGCGCGAGCTTCCACGACGCCTGCAACAGCGGGTAGTTCCACGGCGAGATCTGCCCGCACACGCCCACCGGCTCGCGGACCACCTGGCTGATCGAGTTCGGGTGCGGCGAGGAGACCGTGCGCCCGCCCTCCTTGTCGGCGAGACCGCCGTAGTAGTGGAACACCCCCGCGATGTCGGCCATGTCCTGCCGGCTGTCGGCGATCGGCTTGCCGGTGTCCAACGTCTCCAGCCGGGCGAGCTCGTCGAGGTCCTGCTCGATCAGCCGGGCTAGGTCGGCCACGAGCCGACCACGGTCAGCCGCCGGCATCGTCGGCCACACCCCGTCGTCGAAGGCCCGCCGTGCTGCGTCAATGGCCCGGCGGGCATCGGTCGCGTCGCCCTCCGCCACGGTGTCCACGACCGACCGGTCAAACGGGTTGATGATCTGCCGGGTCGCGCCGGCTTCCGCTGGCAGCCACTTGCCGTCGACGTACATAGCCTTCCGCCTTCCGCCGTGTACCGAGCGGTCTCTCGACGTCCCGTTCGCCCGAGGCGGACACCCGCTCTTGTGGACACCGCTGGTCCTACCCGAACACCGCAAGCGGTATACCTGGTGGCGGGAAGGGGGAGCGGGGCCGTCAGGGACGCGCGCGCTACACCCGAACGGCGGCGGGGGCGTGCAGGTCGCGGGCCCACAGCAGCGTCCACGGGAACGGCGTGCGGACCGCGACCACGTGGCCGACCGTGCCCACGAACTCCGAGAAGCCGCGCTTGGACCAGTGGTTGAGGTGGCCCGGGGTGTTGCCCCACGCCGCCACGTGGCGCCCGGTGCAGAAGTTGCCCAGGCGAAAGACCGGCTCGCGGGGCACCGAGGCCACCAGATGACCGCGCGTGACCCGGGCCAGCTCCGCCAGCCCGCGCCGCGGGTCGGTGAGGTGCTCCAGCACTTCGACGGCGACCACCACGTCGAAGCGGTCGTCGGCAAACGGCAGGCGGTGGGCGTCGCCGTGGATGAACCAGGGCCCCTGCCGACCCGCCCAGTCGGCGCGCAGCTCGGCGTCCGGCAGGTCCAGCGCGACGGTCTCGCCGAAACGGCGGTACAGCCGCTCGGCGATCTCGCCCTCGCCACAGCCCACCTCCAGCACCCGCGGCTGCGACGTCTCGGCGGCCACCGCGGCGAGCACGTCGTCGAGGTCGGCCAAGAACCGCCGCGTGAGGGCGCGGATCAGCGGGTTGCCGCCGGCGTATTTGTCCTCGTGGTTGCCGGTGACCACCGACGGGGTGTCCGCGGCGGTCGTCGGGCCGCTGGCCGGCGATCGCGGGGAGTCGGGCATGGCTCGCCTTGGGTGGACGCCGTGGAAGGGTTCGCCACAGCCTAGTGTCGCTGACCGCGGCCGCGTTGTCTCCTCCGCGCTGTCGTCCTGGCGCCTGCCCTTGCCCGCGCTGTCCTCCCCGGGCCCGCCCTCCCCTCTGTCCCGGTGTGTGCTGGCCCGCCAGCCGGGCCCGGTAGGCTTGCGCGTCGACCGTGCCCGTTGCGCGTGCGGAAGGGCCGTGGTCATGACCGAACCCGCCGGCTGCGTGCTGTGGTTCACCGGGTTGTCCGGCGCCGGCAAGTCGACGCTGGCCGAGGCCGTGGCCGCCGAGCTCACCCGGCAGCGCCGGGCGGTGGAGGTGTTGGACGGCGACGAGGTGCGCACCCACCTGTCGGCCGGGCTGGGGTTCTCCCGCGCCGACCGCGACACCAACGTGCGCCGCATCGGCTGGGTGGCCGCCACGCTGGCCAAGCACGGGGTGGTGGCCATCACCGCGGCGATCTCGCCGTACCGCGACGCGCGCGCCGAGGCGCGCGCCATGGCCGAGGCCAAGGCGGGCGGCGGCTTCGTGGAGGTCTTCGCCGACGCCCCCCTCGAGGTGTGCGAGGCCCGCGACGTCAAGGGGCTGTACGCCCGGGCGCGGGCCGGCGAGATCGACGCGTTCACCGGCGTCTCGGACCCCTACGAGCCGCCGATCGCCCCCGAGGTGCACGTGCGCACCGACCAGCTCGGCGAAGCTGAGGCGGTGGCGGCGATCGTCGACGAGCTCGCGCGGCGTGGCGTTGTCACCCCATCGGTCGGGTGAGGCCGCCGTGATGCGCCCGCGCCACGCCGGCTGAGGCCGCCATGACCGTCGACGCATGGATGACCTTGGCGCTGATCGTGGCCATGCTCGTGGTGTTGAGCCGCGACTGGTTGCCGCCGCCGGTGGCGGTGTTCGGCACCGTGGTGGCGCTGCTGCTGGTGGGGGTGGTCGACGCCGGCCAGGCGCTGTCGGGCTTTGCCAACCCGGCGCCGTGGACTGTGGCCGCGCTGTACGTGCTCGCGCGGGCGGTGCAGATCACCGGCGCGCTGGACGCCCTCGTCGCGCGGCTGCTGGGAAACGGCGGCGCCACCGGGGGCGAGGCCACGAGCGGGGGGCGGCGCCGCTTGGCCCGACTGGCGCTGCCGACGGCGGTGTCCTCCGGCGCGCTGAACAACACGACGATGGTGGCGATGGTGGCGCCCCAGATCGTGGGGTGGGCGTCGCGGCGCGGGCTGTCGGCCAGCCCGCTGCTGCTGCCGCTGTCGTTCGCGGCGATCCTCGGCGGGCTGCTCACCGCGATCGGCACCTCCACCAACCTGGTGGTCTCCGGCCTGCTCGAACAGGCCGGCGAGCCCGCCATGGGCATGTTCGAGATCACCGCCGTCGGCGCGCCGGTGCTGGTGGTCGGCCTGGCGGTGCTCGTGGCGGTGGCCCCCCGGCTGGTGCCCGACCGGCGCAGCCCCGCCGAAGGGTTCGACGAGGCCATCCGCGAGTTCACCGTGGCGATGCGCGTGGTGGCCGGCGGCCCGCTGGACGGGGCCTCGGTGGCCGACGCCGGGCTGCGCGACCTGCAAGGGGTGTTTCTGGTCCAGCTGGAACGCGACGGCGACGTGCACGCCCCGGTGGGCCCCGCCGACCGGCTGGCCGGCGGCGACCTGCTGACGTTCGCCGGCAAGGTCGACCAGGTCGTGGACCTGCAGCGCATGCGGGGGCTGGACCCGGCCGAGAGCCATCACACCGGCGCGGTCAAGCCCACCCGGCAGCGCTTCTTCGAGGCCGTCGTCGGCCCCGACTCCCACCTGGCCGGCCACACCCTCAAAGAGGTCGGCTTCCGCGGGCGCTACGGCGCGGCGGTGGTGGCCATCCATCGCGCCGGGGAGCGCGTCGACGCCAAGCTCGGCGAGATCCGGTTGAGCCCCGGCGACACGCTGCTGGTGGTCGGCGACGAGACCTTCGAGCGGCGCTGGCGCGAGTCGCAGGACTTCCTGCTGGTCGCCGCGCTGGGCGACCAGCGCCCGCCGGCCCGCCACGCCAAGGCCCCGTGGGTGCTGGCGATCGCCGCGGCGCTGATCGCCAGCGCCGCCGCCGGGGTCGTGTCGATCCTCGAAGCGGCGCTGGTGGCCGCGTTCGCGCTGGTGGCGGTGGGCGCGATCAGCCTGCGCGAGGCGCGCGACGCCGTCGATCTGAACGTGGTGGTGATCATCGCCGCCGCCTTCGGCATCGGCGAGGCGATGGCCGCCAGCGGGCTGGCCGGCCAGCTCGCCGACGTGTTGCTGGCCGGCGCGTCGCCGCTGGGCGAGCTCGGCGTGCTGGTGGCGGTGCTGGTGGCCACGGTGGTGTTGACCGAGCTGGTCACCAACAACGCCGCCGCCGTGCTGATGTTCCCCGTGGCCGCGGCCGCCGCCGACGCCGCCGGGGTGGACCTGCGCCCGCTGGCGATGGGCGTGGCGGTGGCTGCCAGCGCCTCGTTCCTCACCCCGATCGGCTATCAGACCAACACGATGGTGTACGGCCTGGGCGGCTACCGCTTCGGTGACTTCGCCCGCCTCGGCGCGCCGCTCACGGCCGTGGTGCTGATCACCGCCACCACGCTGATCCCGCTGGTGTGGCCCCTGTGAGCGCCTCCAGGGTGGCGAGCGCGCCGAAGAGCCACGAGCGCGCCGAGGAGGACCCGTTCGCAGGCCCGGCCGGATCCTTCAAGCTCGGCCACGGCTCTGATCCGGCGCCAGAATCACCCGGTTGCGCCCGGTGCGTTTGGCCGTGAACAGGGCGCCGTCGGCCTGGGCGATCAGGTCCTCGGCGGTGGTCGCGTGGAGGGGTCCGACGGCGACGCCGATGCTGATGGTCACCGGCACCGCCAGCGGTGCCGTCTCGATCTCGAGGCGCAGCCGCTCGGCGAGCTCCACGCCGGCCCGCTCGTCGCAGCCCGGGGCGAGCACCACGAACTCCTCGCCGCCGTAGCGGGCCACCAGGTCGAAGTCGCGGCTGGTGGCCATGAGCCGTTGGCCGAGTCCGCGCAGGATCTCGTCGCCGGTCTGGTGGCCGTAGGTGTCGTTGACCGGCTTGAAGTGATCGACGTCCAACAGCAGCAGCGCGAAGGTGTCGTTGGTGCGGATGGCGCGGGACAGCTCGGTGGGCAGCGTGTCGTCGAACACCCGCCGGGTGGCGGTGCCGGTGAGCGTGTCGGTCACCGCCAGCGTGTGCATGTTCTGCAACAGCTTGGCGGCGCGCAGCGCCAGCCCGGCGTGGTCGGTGAAGCGCTCGAGGGCGGTGATCACGCGCCCCTCGATGCGCGAGCCGCGCCGCAGCCCGTGCTCGGCCACCACCGCCTGCAGCGTGCCGTCGTCGCTGGGCAGGCAGACGACCACCACGTTGGGGGCGGTCGCGAACACCTGCGCCAAGCCGGGATCCTGGTCGGGGTCGAGGTAGCGCAGCAGCTGGGTGCGACGCTCGCGGCAGGCACGTCGAAGCACCGAGTGCGGTCCGGCGGGGGCCAGCTCGACCGGCGGCGTCTCGAGCCCGGCGGCGGCAAACAGCCGGGTGGCATCGGCCCCGCCGACGACAGCCACCCGCGAGAAGGGGAAGTTGTCGCGCACGCGCTCGGCGAGCACGGCGGTGACCTCCTCGGGCGTCTCGACCCCCTCGAGCTCGGTGGCCAGCGCGGCCAGCGCCTCCAGATCGGCGCGGCGGCGGCGCAGCTCACGCTCGTTGACCGCCGAGAACGACGCCGTGCCCACCGCGACGACACCCAACACCACGATGTAGGCGACCAGCCACCCGAACCGGAGCGCCTCGAAGCCGTCGAGCTGCAACACCCCCCTGGTGTGCAGCTCGAAGGCGGTGTAGGCCAGCAGGGCGTGCCACACCGCCAGCTTCACCCCCGTCCGATACGACAGGAGCAGCGTCACCCCCACGATGTGGAACAGCGTCAACAGCGGCGCGACGCCGGCCAGCCCCCCGGTGTTCGCCGCGACCCACACCACGTACACGCCGTCGATCAGCAACGCCGCACCCATCACGGCCGTGCCCCGGCGCCCCTGGCTGCGGACCGCTTCCTGCACTGCCAGCAGCCCCATCGCATACAACACGGAGACCGCCACCATCACCTCGCCGGCAACCGCCAGCGGCGTGGCCCCCGTCAGTGCGGCGGCGACGGCCGTCGCCGCGATGGCCACACGAAGACCGCCCACCCAGCGTTGCCGCGCGGTGATCGGCACCAGCTCGGGAAGGCCCCGAGCCGCGTCCTCGCCTCCGAGCCCACCTCTCGGGAACCATCTCCCCACGTCAGGGCCGCTCGAACACCAGGTCGGGTTCGGTTTCCAGCGGCGCGGCCGCCAACTTGGGATCGCGGCGGTCAATCCACGTCTGCACGGCCAGAAAGCCCCCAAGGATCACCATGAGCGCCAGCGGAATCGGCGCGCGCTCGCCGAAGCCTCCGCCCCCGTCGAACAGGGAGCCGGGTTCGTCCCCGTCCGGCTCTTGCGCGCCGTCGCCGGCTTCTGCGTCACCGGACGGCGCTCCCTCGGGCGGCTCTCCCGACAGGGGGCCGGCCGCCGCCGGCGAGGCCGGAGCCGCCGGTGACGGCGGCTCCGCGGGGCTCGGGGCCCCGTCGACGGGCGGTGGCTGCCCATCGACCGGGGAAGGGTCCTCCGCGGCCTGCTCGTCGCCGCTCAGCCGGTCGATCGTCGTGCCGAGGGTGTCGGTGGTCCCGTCGACGATCTCGTCCGCGGTGCCGGTGGTGTGGCCGACCGCGTCCTCGCCGGTGTCGGTGGTGTCATTCACCGTGCCGTCGACGGCGTCGGTGGTTTCGTCCAAACGCCCGTCCGTGAGGTCATCCACGCCGTCAGTGGTTTCGTCGACGGCGTCGTCGACGGTGTCTCCGGCGTCGGTGGTGGTCTCGTCCACGGTGTCGGTGATGTGGTCCACGGCCTCGTCGATGCCATCGGTGGCCTGCTCGACAGGGCCGTCCAAGCGGTCACCGACCGCGTCGCTGGCCTTGTCGCGCCCGCTTGTGTCGTTGTGCCCGCTGGCGGTGTTGCGCCCGCTGGCGGTGTTGCGCTTGTTCCCTGTGTCGCGCCCGCTGGCGGCGTCGCCCCCGGCGGTCTCGTTGCGGACCTCACCGGTGGCGGTGGTGGCGCCCTCGACGGCGGGCGCACCCGGCGTTACCCGGTCGGCCCCACCGGTCAACAACATCGCGCCGATGACGCCGATGACCGTCGCAAGGCGTCGTGCCGTCCGGGCTGACGGTCGCATGGGGGGTCGCCTTTCCCTGCGACAAGCGGTGACCATAGCATGAAACCCCTCGTCAGGGGATGTTTCTTATCCCCCGTATCGGCACACGGGGGCAAAGGTTAAGCACTCGGCGCTGTGCGCCTCCTTGCCGCGGGGGTCATGGGGGCGGGCTGGCACACCGAGAACCACAGCGCCGACGGCCCCGGCCGAGCCCTCCCCCTATCGGCACATGGGGGCCAAAGGTTGAGCACTCCGGCGCAGTACGCGTTCGCGCCGCGGGGACGGGGCTCACACGCCGAGAATCACAGGCCCGACGGTCCCGGCCGAGCCCGCCTGGAGGCTCACACGGCCCCGAGCACCGTCTCGGCCAGCTCGGGCCGACACACCACCAGGTCGGGAAGCCACGGGTCGGCCTGGTTGTAGACCAGGGGGCCGCCGTCCAGACGCGAGCAGTGCAGCCCCACCGCTCGCGCCACGGCCACGGGCGCCGCCGAATCCCATTCGTACTGCCCGCCGGAATGGGCATACACGTCGGCTTCGCCGCGGATCACCGCGGCGATCTTCGCCCCGGCTGAGCCCAGCGCGACGAGCTCGCCGTCCAGCGCGGCGCGCAGCGACTCGGCGACGGGGGAGGGGCGGCTGCGGCTGACCACCAGCCGCGGCGGCCGGTCGATGGCCGGCGGCGCAGGGGGCGGATCGGCGGTCGACAGCGTCCCGCCCCGGGCGGGAAGCGACACCGCCCCCTCGACCAGCTCGCCGTGAGCCCAGAAGGCCACGTGCACCGCCCAGTCATCACGGCCTTCGCCGAACTCGCGGGTGCCGTCCAGCGGATCGATGATCCACACCCGGTCGGCGTCGGCGCGACCCGGATCGTCAGCGGCCTCCTCGGACCGCACCACGTCCGAGGGGAAGCGCGTCCACAGCCGCTGCATCAGCTGCCGGTGAGCCTCACGGTCGCCCGCGTCGCGCAGCGTCTCCGCGTCGCCGCCGAAGCCGGCCCGAAGCGCCAGCAGCTCGCCGCCCACTTCGGCGGCCAGCTCGCGGGCGGCAAGGGCTTCGGTGGTCGGCTCGGTGCGGGGCATAGCGCACAATCAGGCCCGCCGTGGCCGAGGGGCGAGCCGACGGCGGGCCGGTCGGGTGGGGCAGAACGGAGGGAAGTGTGTTGGGCGCCCTGCCGAACCACCACCCCAGGCGGCGGCTCGGCGGGCGCACTCAGAAGTTTGCCACAGGCCGGATCACTACGACCAGACCCGTAGACCTGGCCGACGGTACTCCCCCAGCCGTGGGCCTCAGCGCTCGACGGGCACGTCGACCAGGCTGCCGTACTCGGTCCACGAGCCGTCGTAGTTGCGGACCTTGTCGAAGCCGAGCAGCTCGTGCAGCACGAACCACGTGTGGGCGCTGCGCTCGCCGATGCGGCAGTAGGTCACGACCTCCGAGTCCGGGGTGACGCCCTGCTGGGCGTACAGCTCGCGCAGCTCCTCGACGGGCTTGAACCGACCGGTCTCGGTGTCCACCGCCTGGCTCCACGGCACGTTCGCCGCACCCGGGATGTGGCCGGGAACCTGGGCGGACTCCTGCGGCAGGTGCTCGGGCGCCATCACCTCGCCTTTGAACTCGCCCGGCGAGCGCACGTCCACCAACGCCGTGCCGGACGGGGCGCCCACGAACCGGTCGAGGATCTGCTGGCGCACCGCGCGGATCTCCTCGTGCGGCCCCGTGGCGCTGTAGCCGCTGGAGGACTGGCGCGACGGCTTTTCGGTGGTCAGCTCGCGGCCCTCGGCGACCCACGCCTTGCGCCCGCCGTCCATGAGGCTGACCTTCGGGTGGCCGTAGACGCGGAAGTACCAGTAGGCGTAGGCGGCGAACCAGTTGTTGTTGCCGCCGTACAGCACCACGTGGTCGTCGCGGCTGATGCCCTTGCGGTCCATCAGCGCCTCGAACTGGTCCTTGTCCAGAAAGCCGCGGCGCACCGGGTGCTGGAACTCGTCTTGCCAGTGGAAGGCGATCGCACCGGGGATGTGGCCCTCGGTGTGGTACAGGCTGGTGTCCTCGTCGACGTCGGCGATGACGACGCCGGGGTCGTTGAGGTGCTGAGAGACCCAGTCGGTGCTTACGAGTGGATCGACGCTCTCGGCCATGGCGCGACTCCTTGGAACGGCTCAGGTGCAGGAGGGGGCGTTCCCCACCCAACACTCTGCGCGTCGGGGCCGCGGCGCCACCCCTCGTCATGGGTAACAACCGTTGTATCTCCCCCCGGCGGGGGAGACGCCTCACAGCGCGCTGGCCGCGGCGAAGGACAGCGATCCGGACGCGGCCACCGCAGTGACCGTGGCGATGATGTGGATGCGCACGTGGGCGGCCATCTCACCCCGCAGGCCACCGCGCAGCTCGCTCATCTCGCCCCGCAGCTCGCTCATCTCGGCCCGCAGCTCGCCCCGCAGCTCGCTCATCTCGCCCCGCAGCTCGGTGCGCAGCGCGTCCATGTCGCCGCGCAGTTCCGCCCGCAGGTCGGCGAGGTCCTGCTTGGTGGCCACCTGCGGCCACTCGTACGGCGGCAGTTGGGCCATGAGCGTCTCGGCCTCTTCCTCTCCGAGGATCTCGGCAATCTTACCTGTGGACAGTCGCTCGTAGATATGCACCACGAACAGCCCGGTCGGGGGAGAGAACCATCCCTCGTGACTAGTGGCGTTATGCGTACATCTCGTCAACTCGGGTGAGCGACGCGTCGACATTCACCCTGCAAGATCTGAACCATCAGTAACCGACGGACAACGAAACGTAGTTGTCACATGCTGCGCCTCCACGGGGGGCTGCCAAAGGGGTTTCGCTCATGGTCGCAAGTGCGAGTCGTCGTATCGTGTTGAGTCGCCGGTCGCTGTCGGCGTTGGTGGCGCTGATGGTGGCGGCCGCGTTGATCATCATCGGCCCAGCGAGCGCACGCGCCGAGGAGGCCGACGGGCCCCAGGCGGCCTCCGCGAGCTTGGAGGTCGGTCAGTTCCCCGGCCAAATCGGTGAGATCGTGCAAAACGTCACCGACCAGCTGGTGCCCACCCGCCGCTACCGGGGCACGCAGCGCTTCGACACCGCCCGGCTCATCGGGCTGGACGCCTTCGACAACCCCCACGAAGTGGTGATCGCCCGTGGGGACCTGTTTCCCGACGCCCTGGCGGGCAGCTACCTGGCCGGCCAGCGCAACGCGCCGATCCTGCTGACCTCCAGCCACCGCCTGGAGCCCGACACGCTGGAAGCCCTGCGGGATCTCGATCCCAACATGGTGACGCTGGTGGGCGGCACCGAGGCGA
>CAYQMQ010000020.1:0-16510 GCA_964418395.1 uncultured Actinomycetota bacterium | reverse complement strand
GGCCGGTGAGATGGGCCGCCACGGCCAGCCGCTCCAGGTCCTCGGCCGCGAGGGCATCGTGCTCTGTGGCTGCCGTGAGCTCGGCGTGGGTCTGTGCCCACCGCTGTTGCGCGAAGGCCTCCCGTCCCCGCCGCACCGGCTCCTCTGTGGCTGCCACGGACGCCACCTCCCTCCCGGCCTCGGGAGCCCGTGTCGAGCCTAACCCGCCGAGCTGGGCGCGAGAAGCCCCCGATTGCCTGCTCGTGTGCCGTTTGGCTTGAACATGCGCGGGTTATCTGACACACGAGTTCGGCCCCGGGAGCCGCCCGGACGCCCCGCCGCCGCCTCGGACTGGAGCCTCTCCGCCGGGGCTGCTAAGGTCCCCGCCGACCCCGCCGCCTTTAAGCCTGGTCCCGCGAGGCCAGAAAGGTGAGGCTAGCGATGACTTCGCATGTCGCCGGCTCCTTCCCCCCATCGGTTCTCGGGCTGGTGTGTCGACACGGCGCCCGCTCGCGCCGCGACCACCGCGACCCGGAGCCGCGCCGGTGAACGGCGCGGAGGCCACGGTGCTCGACGCCGAGGCCGTCGGCCGCGCGCTGCGGCGCATGGCCCACGAGATCCTCGAGCGCAACCACGGCCCGGGCGAGCTGCTGCTGCTGGGCATCCCCACCCGCGGCGTGCCGCTGGCCGCCCGCCTGGCCGACGCGATCGGCGACATCGAGGGCACCCGTCCGCCGGCCGGCAGCCTCGACGTCACCCTCTACCGCGACGACTACGCGCGCACCGGCCCGCGCCCGCTCGGCGAGACCGACGCCCCCGGCGGGGTGGACGAGCGGGTCGTGGTGCTCGTCGACGACGTGCTGTACACCGGCCGCACCATCCGCGCCGCCCTCGACGCGCTCACCGACCTCGGCCGTCCCCGGTCGGTGCAGCTGGCGGTGCTGGTCGACCGCGGCCACCGCGAGCTGCCGCTGCGGGCCGACTACGTGGGCAAGAACCTGCCCACCGGCCAAAGCGACGACGTGCGCGTGCGCGTCACCGAGACCGACCACGAGCCCGACGCGGTGGTGGTCGCGGCGAAGGAGCCGTCGTGACGCGCCGCCGCTGCGCCGAGGAGGCCCCATGATCCCGCACCTGCTGTCCATGGAGGACCTCGACGCCGAGGCGGTCACCACGATCCTGGACACCGCCGGCGGCTTCCGCGACATCGCGCTGCGCCCGATCAAGAAGGTGCCCACCCTGCGCGGGCGCACCGTGTGCAACCTGTTCTACGAGGACTCCACCCGCACGCGCACCAGCTTCGAGCTCGCCGCCAAGCGCCTGTCGGCCGACACGCTCAACTTCTCGGCGTCGGGCTCGAGCGTGTCCAAGGGCGAGTCGCTCAAGGACACGGCGCTGACGCTGCAGGCGATGGGCGTGGACGCGATCGTCATCCGCCACGACCAGTCGGGGGCGGCCCAGACGCTGACCCGCTTCGTCGACGCCCACGTGCTCAACGCCGGCGACGGCTGGCACCAACACCCCACCCAGGCGCTGCTGGACCTGTTCACCGTCCGCGACCACCTCGCCCGCCTGGCCGGGCTGCGCGTGGCGGTGGTCGGCGACGTGCTGCACAGCCGCGTGGCCCGCAGCGTGGTCCAGGGCTTTCGCACCGTCGGGGCCCATGTGACCGTCTGCGGCCCGCCCACCCTGCTGCCGGCCGACATCGAGTCGTGGGGCTGCGAGGTGACCACCGACCTGGACGGGCTGCTGCCCCACACCGACGTGCTGTACCTGCTGCGGGTGCAGCGCGAGCGCATGACCCAGCAGTTCTTTCCCACCACCCGCGAGTACGCGCGGCTGTGGGGCGTGGACCGCGACCGGCTGGGCGCGCTGCCGCCCGAGGCGATCGTGTTGCACCCCGGGCCGATGAACCGCGGGGTGGAGATCGCCGCCGACGTCGCCGACGCCCCCAACGCGCTGATCACCGACCAGGTGACCAACGGCATCGCGGTGCGCATGAGCTGCCTGTACCTCATGCTCGGCGGCGAGCAGGCCGCCCACACCCCGCCCGCGCCGGCCGAGGCCGACACGGACACGGACGCCGCCGCGGCCCGCCCACCGACCCCCGCCCACCAGGGAGCCAGCTCGTGAGCACCACCTTCACCCTCACCGGCGGGCGCGTGGTCGACCCCGCCAGCGGCCGCGACGAGGTCACCAACGTCGTCGTCGACCAGGGGCGGGTGCGCGACATCGGCACCGAGTCGGCCGGGCTGCGCGTGGACTGCGACGGGCTGGTGGTCGCCCCGGGGCTGGTCGATCTGCACGTCCACCTGCGCGAGCCCGGCGGCGAGGACGCCGAGACGGTGGCCACCGGCACCGCCGCCGCCGCGCTCGGGGGCTTCACGATGGTGTGCCCCATGGCCAACACCACGCCGGTGGCCGACCACGCCGGCGTGGTCGAGCAGGTCCTGCGCCTGGCCCGCGAGGCCGCCTGGTGCGACGTCTCCCCGGTCGGGGCGGTCACCAAGGACCTGGCCGGCGAGCAGCTCGCCGAGCTCGGCGCCATGGCCGCCGTCGGGGTGCGGTGCTTCTCCGACGACGGCCGCCCCGTGGCCAGCGCCCAGGTCATGCGCCGCGCGCTGGCCTACGCCCGCACGTGGGACGCGGTGGTGTGCAACCACGCCGAGGAGCCTGCGCTGACCCACGGCGCGCAGATGAACGAGGGCACGGTCGCCTCGCGGGTGGGCCTGCCCGGCTGGCCCCACGAGGCCGAGGAGGTCATGGTCGCCCGCGACCTCGTGCTCGCCGCCGGGCTGGGCGCCCGGCTGCACGTGCCCCACGTGTCCACCGCCGGCGTGGTTGATCTGATCCGCGCCGCCAAGGCCCGCGGCGTGCGCGTCACCGCCGAGGCCACCCCGCACCACTTCACGCTCACCGACGAGCTGGCCACCACCTACGACCCGCGCTACAAGGTCAACCCGCCGCTGCG
Source organism: uncultured Actinomycetota bacterium (assembly GCA_964418395.1). Classification (GTDB taxonomy): domain Bacteria; phylum Actinomycetota; class Nitriliruptoria; order Euzebyales; family Egibacteraceae; genus QS-5-72-10. Next base: position 13,560 of record CAYQMQ010000020.1, on the reverse strand, counting down.
CACCCGCGCCGACGTCGAGGCGGTCCGCGCCGGCCTGGCCGACGGCACCCTCGACGCGATCGCCACCGACCACGCCCCCCACGCCCCCGAGACCAAGGACCAGGAGTGGGGCCACGCCCCACCCGGCATGCTCGGGCTGCAGACGGCGCTGGCCGTGACGCTGACCGAGCTGGTCGAGCCCGGCGTGCTCGACCTGCCCGCCGCCATCGCCGCGCTGTCCACCAACCCGGCGGCCAGCCGCGACCTCGCCGGCCACGGCGGCCCGGTCGAGCCCGGCGCGCCGGCCAACCTGTGCGTGTTCGACCCCGCCGCCGAGTGGACCGTCACCGCCGAGACGCTGGCCAGCCGCAGCCGCAACACCCCCTTCGCCGGCCGCCGCCTGCGCGGGCGGGTGGTCCACACGATCCTGCGCGGGCGCATGACCGTGGCCGACAGCCAGCTGGCCCACGGCCCGGAATCCGACGACGACGAGGCGATCGAGGCGGAGGTGGCCGGTGCCTGAGCGTGGCGACGGTGCCCACCCGCTGGCCGCCGAGCGCGACGGGGCCCGCGATCCCGCGCTGCTGGTGCTCGCCGACGGCACCGCCTGCGCCGGCGAGGCCTTCGGCGCGCGGGGCACCACCGTGGGCGAGGCGGTGTTCAACACCGCCATGACCGGCTACCAGGAGGTGCTGACCGACCCGAGCTACCACCGCCAGCTGGTGGTCATGACCGCGGTGCACCAGGGCAACTACGGCATCACCGCCGGCGAAAACGAGTCGGCCCGGATCCAGGTGGCCGGGTTCGTGGTCCGCGCCGCCAGCGCGGTGCACGGCAACCCGCACGCGGTGACCACGCTGCCCGACGCGCTGGCCGAGGCCGGCGTGGTGGGCATCGCCGAGGTCGACACGCGCATGCTCACCCGCCGGCTGCGCGAGCACGGCGCGATGCGCGCCGGGCTGTCCACCGAGGTGCTCGAGCCCGACGCGCTGCTGGAGCGGGTGCGCGCCGCGCCCGGCATGGCCGGCGCCGAGCTCGCCTCGGCGGTCACCACGCCGTCGGCCTACACCGTGGCCGCCGACGGCCCCGCCCGCCACCGCGTGGTGTGTGTGGACTTCGGGCTGAAGCGCAACCAGCTGCGCTTGCTGGCCGCCCACGGCTGCGAGGTGACCGTCGTGCCGGCCACCGCCACCGCCGCCGACATCCTCGCCCTCGACCCCGACGGGGTGTTTCTGTCCAACGGCCCCGGCGACCCGGCCGCGGTCGATCACGGCATCGCCACGATCCGCGAGCTGCTGGCGGCCCGCATCCCGACGTTCGGCATCTGCCTGGGCCACCAGCTGCTCGGGCTGGCCGCCGGCGCGGGCAGCTACAAGCTGCCGTTCGGCCACCACGGGGTGAACCATCCGGTGCGCAACCTCGCCCGCGACCGCATCGAGATCGCCAGCCACAACCACGGCTTCGCCGTCGACGCCGGCACGCTGCCCGGCTCGCACGGCCCCCACGGGCCGGTGGTCGCCACCCACGTCAACCTCTACGACGGCACCAACGCCGGCATCCGCCTGACGGAGCGCCCGGCCTTCGGGGTCCAGTACCACCCCGAGGCCGCCCCCGGCCCGCACGACTCGCGGTATCTCTTCGCCGACTTCTGCGACCTGATGGAGCGACATGCCGGCGCGTAGCGACCTCGACACGATCGTCCTGCTGGGCTCGGGGCCGATCGTGATCGGCCAGGCCTGCGAGTTCGACTACTCCGGCACGCAGGCCTGCAAGGCGCTGCGGGCGCTGGGCTACCGGGTGGCGCTGGTCAACTCGAACCCGGCCACGATCATGACCGACCCCGAGTTCGCCGACGCCACCTACATCGAGCCGCTCACCCCCGCCAGCGTCGCCCACGTCCTCGAAGCCGAGCGCGCCGCCCGCGGCCACGACGCCGGCATCGGGCTGCTGCCCACCCTGGGCGGGCAGACGGCGCTGAACCTCGCCATCGCCCTGGACGAGCAGGGCGTGCTCGACCGGCTCGCCGTCGAGCTGATCGGCGCCGGCATCGACGCGATCCAGCTGGCCGAGGACCGGCGCCGCTTCTCGGACGCGATGGCCGCCATCGGCCTCGACGTGGCCGGCCACGTCCGCGCGACCACGTTCGCCGAGACCCGCGCGTTCGCCGAGCCACACGGCTTCCCGCTGCTGGTGCGCTCGTCGTACACCCTCGGCGGCGCCGGCTCGGGCGTGGCCCGCGACGCGGCCGAGTTCGAGCGCATGGTCGGCGAAGGGCTGGCCGCCAGCCCGATCGGCGAGGTGCAGATCGACGAGTCGCTGCTGGGCTGGAAGGAGTTCGAGCTCGAGGTGATGCGCGACGCCGCCGACAGCTGCGTGGTGGTGTGCCCCATCGAGAATATCGACCCGATGGGGGTGCACACCGGCGACTCGGTCACCGTCGCGCCCACCTTGACGCTGCCCGACCCCGACTATCAGCGCATGCGCGACGCGTCGTTCGCCGTCATGCGCGAGATCGGGGTGGCCACCGGCGGCTCCAACGTGCAGTTCGCCCTCCACCCCGAGACCGGGCGAATGTGTGTGGTGGAGATGAACCCGCGCGTGTCCCGCTCGAGCGCGCTGGCCAGCAAGGCCACCGGCTTTCCGATCGCCAAGATCGCCGCGCAGCTGGCCGTGGGCCTCACCCTCGACGAGATCGCCAACGACATCACCGGGCGCACCAAGGCCGCCTTCGAGCCGACCATCGACTACGTGGTCACCAAGATCCCGCGCTTTGCCTTCGAGAAGTTCCCCGGCGTCGACCAGCGGCTGACCTCGCGCATGAAGAGCGTCGGCGAGGTCATGGCGATCGGGCGGACCTTCCCCGAAAGCCTCGGCAAGGCGCTGGCCAGCCTCGAGGACGGCACCACCGGCCTGGACCCGCAGCCGGCCGCCGACACCGCCGAATGGTGGGCCGCCCTCGGCGACCCCACCCCCGACCGGCTGCTGCGGGCCGCCGCCGCGCCCGGCCTCGTCACGCGCGGGGCGGGCAAGGCCCACGACGCGGGCGGGGCCCACGCGCCCGACCCGGCCGTCGTCGACCGGGTGGCCGCCGCCACCGGCTACGACCGGTGGGTGGTCGACCAGATCGCCCAGGCGGTGGCGGCGCGCTGCGACCTCGGTGCCACCGCCGCGGCCGACCCCGGCGACGTGGAGGCGGTCGCCGCCCTGCGGGCCGCCAAGCGCGCCGGCATCAGCGACGCGCTGGCCGCCGGCGAGCTCGGCGTCGACGAGGCAGAAGTCCGCCAGCGCCGCCGCGCCGCCGGCCTGACCCCCGTGCACAAGACCGTGGACACCTGCGCCGGGGAGTTCCCGGCCGTCACGCCGTATCACTACTCGACCTACGAGACCGAGAGCGAGGTCGCCGCCAGCCCCGCCGCCCGCGTGATCATCCTGGGCTCCGGGCCCAACCGCATCGGGCAGGGCATCGAGTTCGACTACTGCTGTGTGCACGCGGTGTCGGCGCTGCGCGCCGCCGGCTACGAGACCGTCATGGTCAACTGCAACCCCGAGACGGTCTCCACCGACTACGACACCGCCGACCGCCTGTACTTCGAGCCGTTGACGGCCGAGCACGTGCTGGCGGTCCACGACGCCGAGCTCGCCGCCACCGCCGACGCCGACCACCCCGACGGCGACCCCGCCAAGGTCGGGGTGATGGTGCAGCTCGGCGGGCAGACGCCGCTGAAGCTCGCCCGCGACCTGGCCGCCGCCGGCGTCACCATCCTGGGCACCCAGCCGGACGCGATCGACCTGGCCGAGGACCGCGGCCAGTTCGCCGGCGTCCTCGACCGCATCGGCATCAGCCAGCCCGACGGCGGGATGGCCGCCGGGCTGGACGAGGCGCTGGCCGTCGCCCGCCGGGTGGGCTTCCCGGTGCTGGTGCGGCCCAGCTACGTGCTCGGCGGGCGGGCGATGGAGATCGTGTACACCGCCGAGCAGATGCGCACCTGGCTGGAGGCCAACGCCGGCGACATCTCGCCCACCCACCCGGTGCTGATCGACAAGTTCCTGGAAAGCGCCATCGAGGTGGACGTCGACGCCGTCTACGACGGCCACGAGCTGTTCCTCGGCGGGATCATGGAGCACATCGAGGAGGCCGGGGTCCACTCGGGCGACTCGGCGTGCGTCATCCCGCCCTACACCCTCGGGCGCGCCCAGATCGCCCAGCTGCGCGACTACACCGAGCGCATCGCCGACGCGCTCGGCACGCGCGGCCTCATCAACGTCCAGTACGCCGTGCGCGACCACGACATCTGCGTGATCGAGGCCAACCCGCGGGCGTCGCGCACCGTGCCGTTCGTGTCCAAGGCCACCGGCGTGCCGCTGGCCAAGGTCGCCGCCCGGGTCATGGCCGGGGCGACGCTGGCCGAGCTGCGCCGCGAGCCGGGGGCGACGGGCGCCGCACCGTGGGTGCCCGCCGCCGACGCCGCCTCCGCCCCCGAGCCGCGCCACGTCGCGGTGAAGGAGGCGGTGCTGCCCTTCGACCGCTTCCCCGGCGTCGACAGCCGCCTGGGCCCCGAGATGCGCTCCACCGGCGAGGTCATGGGCCTGGACCGCGACTTCGGGGTGGCGTTCGCCAAGAGCCAGGCCGGCACCGGCTCGATGGTGCTGCCCACCGCCGGCACGGTGTTCGCCTCGATCGCCAACCGCGACAAGCGCGCCATGGTCTATCCGGTCAAGCGCCTCGCCGAGCTCGGCTTCCACGTGGTGGCCACCGAGGGCACCGCCGAGACCCTGCAGCGCGCCGGGGTCAAAGCCGAGATCGTGATCAAGCACGGCGAGGGCGGCCCCGGCCAGGAGACCGTGGTCGACCGGATCCGCGCCGGCGAGGTCGATCTGGTGCTCAACACCCCCATGGGGTCGGGCCCGCGCGTGGACGGCTACGAGATCCGCACCGCCGCGGTGACCGCCGGCGTGCCGTGCATCACCACGCTGTCGGGCATCCTCGCGGCGGTGCAGGGCATCGAGTCGCTGCGCCAGGGGGGCACGTCGGTCCGTCCGCTGCAGGCGTACCATGCCGAGCTCGACGTCGCCCGCGTCAGCGAAGGAGAGCGCTGATGGAACGCATCCGCCGGCAGGTCAGCGTCAGCGGGGTGCGCGGACGGGAGGAGGGGCCGCTGCACGCCCGCTGCGAGGTGCTGGGCACCCGGAGGGTCGGCGCCTACTGGTCGGTGACGTTCGTCGCGCCCGAGCTGGCCTCCCGGTCGCAGCCGGGCCAGTTCGTGTCGCTGGGCGTCGATCTGGACGGGGCGGTGCTGCGCCGGGCGTTCTCGATCGCCGGCATCACCCAGCGCGGCCCGTGGTCGGGCACCGTCGAGGTGGTGTTCGACGTCGTCGGGCGCGGCACCGACTGGCTGGCGCGACGCACCAAGCACGACGTGGTCGACGTGGTCGGCCCGCTCGGGCGCCCGTTCCCGCTGCCGGCCCAGCCGGTGTCGTGCCTGCTGGTCGGCGGCGGCTACGGCGGCGCGCCGCTGCTGTTCCTCGCCGAGCGGCTGCTGGCCGAGGGCCTGCGGGTCGACATGGTGCTGGGAGCGAGCACCGCGCAGCGCGTCTACAACCCCATCGAGGTCAAGCGGCTGTCCACCAACGCGTCCTTCACCACCGAGGACGGCTCGCTGGGCGTCGCCGGCCGGGTCACCGACGTGCTCGACCACGCCGCCGACCGCGCCGGCAGCGGCGTGGTGTACGGCTGCGGGCCGATGCCGATGCTGGCCGCCGTCGCCGGCTGGGCCCGCGACCGGGGGCTGCCCAGCCAGATGGCCGTCGAAGAGGACATGGCGTGCGGCACCGGCGTGTGCTGGACGTGCGTGGTGCCGGTGCGGCGCAAGCACGGGGTGCGCAACGAGCGCGCCTGCACCGAGGGGCCGGTGTTCAACGGCGCCCGGGTGCAGTGGGACGCGATCCACACGCCCGCCATGGCCGACCCCTCACCGCACGCGGAGCCCGAGTCGTGAGCGGCGCCGCCCCGATGCCGCTGGACCCGGCCGAGGTCGACCTGCGCGTCAACCTCGGGGGGGTGGGCCTGGCCAACCCGATCGTGCCCGCCAGCGGCTGTTTCGCCTCCGGCCGGGAGATGGACCGGTTCTTCGACATCGACCGGCTCGGCGCCGTGGTCGTCAAGTCGCTGACGATCGAGCCGCGCGCGGGCCTTCCCACCCCGCGGATGGTCGAGACCGCCAGCGGCATGCTCAACGCGATCGGCCTGCAGAACCCCGGCATCGACGCGTGGATCGCCAACGACCTGCCGTGGCTGGTCCAGCGCGGCGCGCCCACCATCGCCTCGATCGCCGGCAAGACCCCCGGCGAGTACCGCGTGCTGGCCGAGCGGCTGCGCGGCGCGCCGGGCGTGATCGCCATCGAGGCCAACATCTCGTGTCCGAACGTCGAGGACCGCGGCACGGTGTTCGCCTGTCGGGAGGAGACCACCCGCGAGGCGATCAGCCAGGCGGTGCGCGCCGCCGACGTGCCGGTGTTCGCCAAGCTCACCCCGGACGTGACCGACATCACCGCGATCGCGGCGGCCGCCCGCGCCGGCGGCGCCGCCGGCGTCAGCGTCATCAACACGCTGCTGGGCATGGCCGTCGACCCCGAGACGGGCGCGCCCGAGCTCGGCGGGGTCACCGGCGGGCTGTCGGGCCCGGCGATCAAGCCGGTGGCGCTGCGCGCGGTGCACCAGATCCACCAGGCCGATCCGGAGTTGGCGATTATCGGCATGGGCGGGGTGGGCACCGTGGCCGACGTGATCGAGTTCGTCCGGGCCGGCGCGTCGGCGGTGGCGGTGGGCACCGCCACGTTCACCAACCCGCTGGCGGTGGCCGACCTCCTCGACGAGCTGCCGGTGTGGCTCGCCGAGCGCGGCATCGGCCGCCTGCGCGCCCTGCGGGGCACGGTGCAGCTGCCGGCCAGCCTGCCGGCCGCCGCGCCGGTCGAGGAGGTCACCGGGCGATGAGCGTGCCCTTCCCGCTCGAGCCGCCCCTGGCGGTCGCGCTCGACACCGCCGACCTGCAGCGCCTCGACGGCCTCGCCGGGCAGGTCGCGCCGTCCGCGGCGCTGCTCAAGGTCGGCCTCGAGGCGTTCATCAGCCACGGGCCCACCGCGCTGCGGGCGGCCGCCGCCCACGGCGCGGTGTTCGCCGACCTCAAGCTGCACGACATCCCCGCCACCGTCGCCGGGGCGGCCCACGCCGTCGCCGAGCACGGCGTCGCCGCGGTCACCGTCCACGCCAGCGGCGGCGCGGAGATGGTGCGCGCCGCCGTCGACGCCGCCCCCGAAGTGGCCGTGCTCGCGGTGACGGTGCTGACCAGCCTGACCGACGACGACCTGAGCGCCTTCGGCTGGGCGGGCTCGGAGGTGCAGGTCCCGCGGCTGGCGTCGCTGGCGGTCGAGGCGGGCGCGGCCGGGATCGTCTGCGGCCCCGGCGAGGTCGCCGCCGTCCGCGCGGCCGTGGGCAGCGGGCCGCTGCTGGTCACCCCCGGGGTGCGCCCGACCGGATCGGCCGCCGACGACCAGCGCCGCGTGGCCACACCCGCCGAGGCGATCGCCGCCGGCGCCGACCTCGTCGTCGTCGGCCGGCCCATCAGCCGCTCGAGCGACCCGGCGGCCACCGCCAAGGAGCTGGCCGACGAGCTGAGCTGACCTATACCAGCCGCTCAAGCAGCGAAGCGGTAGCGGCCTGTACCAGCCGCGTCGCCTGCGCCGAACCCGACATCTCGTACCATGACATCCACCTCGTCCTCCGACGGATGTGTCCCTGCCTCGGGCACGGCCTTGTCGCGGGACGGCAATGCGGGGAGAGCGTCGTGGAGCTGCGACTTCTCGGTTCGGTGGAGCTGGTCACCCCCGACGGGGTGACCCGCGCGCTCGGCTCGCCCAAGCAGCGGGCGTTGCTGGCGGCGCTGGGGCTGCGCGCCGGTGAGGTCGTGCCCGTGTGGCGGCTCGTCGACGAGCTGTGGCCACACCAGCCGCCCGATTCGGGCGCCACGACGCTGCAATCCCACGTCTCCGGGCTCCGCCGGGCGGTGGGCGGCTCGGCGCTGCGCTCCTCGCGCGAGGGCGGCTACGTCCTCGCCGTCGAGCCGGGCAACGTGGACGTGCACCGCTTCGAGGAGCTGGTCAACACCGGCGAGGCCGCCCTCGCCCGCGGCGACGCCGCCCAGGCCGCCGGCCGGCTGCGCCAGGCCCTCGACCTGTGGCGCGGCGAGGCGCTGGCCGACGTGCCCGACGGGCCGATCGCGCAGGCCGCCCGGACCCGGCTGGGCGAGCGCTACCTCGAAGCGGTCGAGGCGCGCGCGGCCGCGGACCTGGCCTCGGGCCGCCACGCCGAGCTGATCGGCGAGCTCGAGGCGCTGATCCGCGCCCACCCCTTCCGCGAGCGCCTGTGGGGCCATCTGATGCTCGCGCTGTACCGCTCCGGGCGCCAGGCCGACGCCCTGGACTGCTACCAGCGCGCGCACGCGCGCCTCGCCGAGATCGGCCTCGAGCCCACCGACGAGCTCGGCGAGCTGCAACAGCGCATCCTGCGCCATGATCCGAACCTGATCGCACCGAGCCCCGCCGCGGCCGAGGCGTCAACGCCGAATCCCGAGGCCGCGCCGCCCGCGCCGGACCCGCCCACCGACGAGCGGTTCCGGTTGCCGGCATCGCGGGAGACGCCGGTGGGCCGCGACGACGACGTCGCCGCGCTGCGCCGCTGGCTGGAGACGAGCCGGCTGGTCACGCTGACCGGGCCGGGCGGAGCCGGCAAGAGCACGCTGGCCGCGCACGTCGGCCGGCTGGTCGAAGCCGACTTCGCCGACGGGGCCGTGCTGATCGAGCTGGCCCACGCCGACGCCGCCGGCGACCTCGGCGCGGCGGTCATGGCCGCGCTCGGCGCCAAGCCCCAAGCCGACGACACCAGCCTGCCCCGCGTGGCCACCGCCCTCGGCGACCGGCACGTGCTGTTGGTGCTCGACAACTGCGAGCACGTGCTCGAAGCCGCCGGCGAGCTCGTCGACGTGGTGCTCGACGCGTGCCCGCACGTGCAGATCCTGGCCACCAGCCGCCACCCCTTGGAGTGCCGCGGGGAGCAACGATGGCCCGTGCCGCCGCTGGCGGTGCCGGCCGTGGGCGCCGACGCCGACGAGGCCGCGGCCAGCCCCGCGGTCCGGCTGTTCCTCCGGCGGGCGCAGGGCGTGGATCCCCACTTCCCGCACGCCGGCGACGAGCTGGTGGTGGTGAGCCGGATCGTGCGCGAGCTCGACGGCATCCCGTTGGCCATCGAGCTCGCCGCGAGCCGGGTGGCCACCCTGTCGGTGCGCGAGATCGCCGACCACCTCGCCGAGCGCTTCCGGCTGCTGCGCGGCGGGGCGCGCGACACCGCCGCCCGGCACCAGACCCTGGAGAACGCGCTGGCCTGGTCGGAGCAGCTGCTCGACGAGACCGAGCAGCGCACGCTGCGGCGGCTGGCGGCCCTGCCCGGCGGCGCCGATCGGCACACCGCCGCCGCCGTCCTGTTCGACGCGGGCCCGGATGGCGAGGGGGCCCCGGACGAGCTGGCCGTGGCCGAAGCGCTCGACGGGCTGGTGCGCAAGTCGCTGGTGCTCGCCGACCGGACCGAGGGGCGCACCCGGTACCGCATGCTGGAGACGATCCGCGCCTACTTCCTGCAGCGCCTCGAGCAGGTCGAGGGCAGCGAGGCGACCCGCCGCCGGCTGGCCGTCGAGCTGCGCGACCTCGGCCAGCACGCGGGCGAGGCGCTGCGGGGCCCCGACGACGCGGGCGTGCTGACCCGGCTGGACGACGAGCTGACCAACCTCACCGCCGTGCGCAGCTGGGCGCTCGGTGAGGGCGACCCGGCGGTGCTGTTCGATCTCGTGACCCACCTGCCGCTGGTCGCCGAGATGCGGGTCCGGCCGCTGTTGTACGACGTGATGGAGGCCGCCGCCGACGCCGCCGAGCGGATGGACCATCCCGCCTGGCCGGCCGTGGCCGCCGCCACCGCCGTGTGCCGGGCGGTGCGCGGCGACGCCGACCGGGCACGGCATCAGCTGACGGTCGCCCTCGAGCGGCTGCCGGCCGGCGACGGGCTGCGGACGGTGGCCGGGCTGTTCCGCGTGCACGTCGCGGTGATGACCGGCGAGACCGACGTCGGCGTGCAGGCCGGGCGGGCGGCGGTGGCCGACGCCCGCGCCGCGGCCGACGCTTTCCTGGAGACGTTCGCGATGTCGGCGCTGGTGCTGGCTTTGGCCGCGGCCGAGCACCGCGACGAGGCCCGCGCCCGGCTCGGCGAGCTCCGCGCCTTGTCGAGCGCTCAGAGCAGCACGAGCCTCGCCGCCTGGTGTGCCTACCTGGAGGGGGAGGTGCTCGGCGGCGCCGTGCCCGAGGAAGCCCAGCACCACTACCAGCGGGCGATCGACCTCGGCCGGCGCAGCGGCGCCGACGCGGTGACCGGGGTCGCCCTGATCGGCTTGTCGGCGCTGGAGGCGCGGCACGGCACGGCGGAGCGGGCGCTGCCGGTCTTCGCCGAGGCGCTGGCCCACCACTACCGCGGCAGCCGCTGGCAGATGTGCTGGGCCGCGCTGGTCAACCTCACCGAGCTGCTGTCCCGCCTCGGTGAGCATGCCGCCGCCTTGGAGATCCTCGCCGCGGCCGAGCACTCGGGGACCTGCACCCCCGTCTACGGCGAGGCCGCTGCGCGGTGGGAGGCCGTGGTGGCCGACGCCGAGCACGCCCTCGGCTCGGACGCGGCCGCCCACGCCCGCCGGCGCGGCGCGGCCCGCAGCGACGCGGCGGCCGTTCGCGCGGCGTTGGAGGTCATCGCGCGCTTGCGGGCCGGTGACGCCGCCCCACCGGGCGGCGCGATGCCGGCGCCGAACACCCTTGCCACCCGTCCGGCCAGAGAGGCGTCCTGATGTCCACCCCCCACGCGTCACCGTCCACGGCCGGGGAAGCGGCCGACGAGCTCGAGCAGGTCGTCGACCGCGCCGCCGCCGACGGCAGCCGCAACGGCTACTTCGCCGCCATGTACCTGACGGTTACCCGCAGCATCGAGCAGGGCATCGCCGCGGGCTTCTTCGACGACGGCGAGCGCATGGACGAGTTCACCGCGGCCTTCGCCGGCCACTATTTCGCCGCGGCGGCCGCCCGGGACGCGGCCGGCGAGGAGCCCCCGCGCTGCTGGCAGATGGCGTTCGAGACCGCCGAGCGGTACCGCCCGATCGCGCTGCAGCACCTGCTGCTGGGCATCAACGCCCACATCAACCTCGACCTGGGCATCGCCACCGCCGAGACCGCGCGCGGCGGCGACCTCGCCGCGCTGCGCGGCGACTACGACCGGATCAACGAGGTCCTCGCCGCCGTCATGGACGCCGTCCGCGACCGCCTCGGCGACGTCTCGCCGTGGCTGGGGCTGATCGAGCGGCTCCGGCTGCGCCACGACGACGTGCTGTTGCGCTTCAGCCTCGAGGCGGCCCGCGCCCACGCGTGGTGGTTCGCCACCGAGCTCGACGCCCTCGACCGCGAGCAGTGGGCCGGGCCGATCAAGTCACGCGACCGGCGCATCGCCGCCCTGGGGCGGCGGGTGGCCCGCCCGGGCTGGCTGAGCGCGGTGCTGTTGCCGATCCGGCTGCGCGAGAGCAACGACGCGGCTGCGGTCATCGAGGTGTTGCGGGGCACCGAGCCGGCCGACTTCGCCACCCTCGAACAGCGCGTGCGCGACCGCGGCGGCGACGCCGGGGGCGCCCGGCAGGGGTGAGCCGCCCGGCCGGGGGCGGCGGCGTCTGAGGATCAGGCCGCCGTGGCGCCCGCGTCGGCGTGGGATCGAGGATCCTGGGCGGGGGAGAGGCCGGCGGCTTCGAGCTCGGCGCGCAGCTGCTGGAGGCAGCGGGCGCGGGTGGGGCCGATGCTGCCGACGGGGATGTCGAGCTGAGCGCTGAGCTCGTCGTAGGAGGGGGGCGAGTCGCTCATGAGGGCGCGCATGAGGTGGCGGCGGCGCACGGGCAGCGTCTCGATGGCGGCCCACACCAGCGCGTCGCGTTCCCGGTCGGCGACGACGGCGTCGGGTGGCGCGGCCGGGTCGGCGCCGTCGAGATCGTCGTCGGGGGCGGGGTGGGTGCGGGCGCCGGCGCGCAGGGTCTTGAGGCATTCGCGGCGGGTGGTGGTGGCCAGCCAGGCGCCCACGTGATCGGGGTCGTGGAGGGTGTCGAGGCGCTCGACGAGTTTGGCCCAGGCGGTCTGGATGGCGTCGGCGGCGTCGGCGGTCGACAGGCCGTAGCCACGCGCGATCCACCACAGCAGGCCGGTGAACCGGTCGACGAGCTCGTTCCAGGCGTGGGGATCTCCGTGGGCGGCGTTGTGCACGGCCTCGGCGGTGCCCATCGGCGGCTCATCTCCCTCGCGGTCGGGTGCGCCCGGCAGGCGATCGCCCGGAGCGACGATCTCGGTGGGAGACGATGACCGCGGGCGCTTAAAGATCGCTGCAGGATCGCTGAAACCCCTCCGGTGTGGACCGGTAGACAGCCTCGTGGCGGCGGCTAGGATGCCTCCCCGCCGCAGCCGTTGGCGACGTTGTCGCTGCACGCCGACGATCCGGAGCCGCATGCCGCTGCCCGAGCTTGACGACGAGGACCGGCGCCGCGCCCTCGACAAGGCCGCTGCCGCCCGCCGGGAGCGGGCGCAGCTCAAAGCGGACCTGCGGGAGGGGCGGGTGACCCTGGCGGAGGTGTTGCGCCGCGCCGACCACGACGACGTGGTCGGCCGCACGAAGGTGGCCGCCCTGTTGGAGGCGCTGCCCAACGTCGGCAAGGTGCGCGCCCAAAAGCTCATGGAGCGCGTGGAGATCAGCCCCACCCGGCGGCTGCGCGGGCTGGGCAGCAACCAACGCGACAAGCTGTTGCAGGCGCTCGGCGATGACGATCGCTGACGAGCCGTTGACCACCGGCGACCGGCCCGGCCGGCTGGTGGTCGTCACCGGCCCCGGCGGGGTGGGCAAGGGCACCGCCGTGGCCGAGCTCGCCCGGCGCCGCCCCGATTTGGAGGTCAGCGTGTCGGCCACCACCCGCCCGCCGCGGCCGGGCGAGGTGGACGGCGTCCACTACCACTTCCTCGACGACGCCGACTTCCGGGCCCGCGCGGCCGCGGGCGAGTTCCTGGAGTGGGCGGAGTTCAACGGGCGCTGCTACGGCACGTTGCGCGCGCCGGTCGACGCGGCCTGCGCACGCGGGCGCCTGGTGCTGTTGGAGATCGAGGTGCAGGGCGCCCGCCAGGTCCGCGAGCGCGACCCCCGGGCGGTGCTGGTGTTCATCGCCCCGCCGTCGCGCGAGGAGCTCGCCGCCCGCCTCCGGGCGCGCGGCGACCTGCCCGACGCCGTCGACCGGCGCCTGGCCATCGCTGACTGGGAGCTGTCCCAGGCTGACGACTTCGACCACATCGTCGTCAACGACGATCTGGACAAGTGCGTCGCCGAGCTGGAACGTATACTCGCCCTCCACACTCCATCCGTGTGACCCCACTCCGCCCGTGTGAAAGGGAGGGATCGGTCATCGCCACGATCGACGAGCTCGT
>CAYQMQ010000019.1:0-16939 GCA_964418395.1 uncultured Actinomycetota bacterium | reverse complement strand
AAGTGGAAGTGCATCTCGATCAGCCCACCGGAGAAGTGGGTGAGGATCGCCGACGTGCTGATCAGCCCGAGGGTGGCCATCGCCGCCCGGGCGTGGTGGCCGAGGCGGCCGTGGCTCGCCCCCACCGCGAAGACCACGACGAGGCTGGTTTCGGTCAGCGAGTGGGCCAGCGTCTCGCCGAAGCGCACCCCCGCGAGGGGCAGCACCAGCACGTGGATCCACAGCAGCGCGGTGATCTGGCGATGGCGGCGCAGCCAGCTGTCGCACGGCAGCGACTCGCCGGTGGGCAGAAGCCCGGAGATCGTCTCGATCAGCCGGCGCACACGGACTGGAGGCGGAAACGGGCCCACGCCGAACCTGGTCATACTGCTCCTTCGTCGCCACGATGCGTAGACTTGAGCGGTTTGTCCAAGCTGATTTCCCGCCCGTCCCGGAGCCGCCCGTGACCCCGGACCGCCCGCCGGAGCCGATCCTGCACCTGGACATGGACGCCTTTTACGCCGCCGTCGAGGTGCTCGACCAGCCGGCGCTCGCCGGGCGGCCGGTGCTGGTCGGCGGCACGGGTTCCCGCGGCGTCGTCGCTAGCGCCAGCTACGAAGCGCGGGCTTACGGCGTGTCCTCGGCGATGCCGATGGCACGAGCACGGCGGCTGTGTCCCCAGCCGGTGGTCCTGCCGCCCCGGTTCGACCGTTACCGGGAGACGTCGGCGGCGCTGCTGGACCTGCTGCGCGAAGCCACCCCGGAGGTGGAGCCGCTCAGCCTCGACGAGGCCTTCCTGGACGTCGGCGGCGCCCGGCGGCTCCTGGGTGAGCCGGTCGGCGTGGCCCGCTGGCTGCGGGACCGCATCCGCGAGGAGCTCGCGCTGCCGGCCAGCGTCGGCGTGGCGCCGAACAAGCACCTCGCCAAGCTCGCCAGCCAACGCGCCAAGCCCGGCCGTGAAAAGGGACACGGCGCCCGGTGGGTCGTCGAGCCCGGGGTGATGCACCTGCCGGCCGCCGACGTCGACGCGTTCCTCTCGCCCTTGTCGGTCGGGGCGCTGTGGGGGGTGGGCGACAAGACCGCCGAGCGCCTCGCCCGGTTCGGGATCCGCACCGTCGCCGAGCTGGCCGCCACGGACCGGGGGGTGTTGACGCGCATCGTCGGCTCGGCTGCCGCCGAGCAGCTCGGCGAGCTGGCGGCCGGGCGCGACGAGCGCGGCGTCACCCCGTACGAGCCCGCCAAGGGCCTGAGCGCCGAGGAGACGTTCGAGCACGACCTCGACGATGTCGAGCTGTTGCGCCGCGAGGTGCTGCGCCTGTCCGAGACGGTGGCACGCCGGCTGCGGGCGGGCGGCCTGGCGGCTCGCACGGTGACGTTGAAGCTGCGCGACTCGGGCTTCACCACCCTCACCCGCTCTCGGACGCTGCCCACGCCGGGCGACCAAGCCGCGGTGCTGCACCGCGAGGCCAGCGCTGCCCTCGACGCGCTGCGGCTGCAGCGCGTGCGCGTGCGCCTGGTGGGAGTGGGCGCCACGAACCTGGTGCCCACCGAGGCCGCGCGCCAGCTCGATCTGCTCGACGACGACCGGTGGTCGCGACTGGAGCAAGCCGCCGACGCGGCGACTGAGCGGTTCGGGGGCCACGCCGTCACGCGCGCCGACCTGCTCGACGCCCCGCCCACCTCCGGCGACGACGCGGCCACCAGCGAGGACTGGCGCGGGTGGCCGACCTGAGCCCGTCCCGGGTGGAAAAGCGGCTGGTGCGAACCCGCCCCCACCTCGTATGCTGGCGATGCTCTCGGGGTCAACGGCTCGGGCGTCGAGAGTGCAACAATCCCCGTTTTCGGGGATCCTGACGGCTACCACCGTCTCGATGCACGCGAGCACCCAGCTTGGTTCCTATACTGTCGGTCCCACTTGGACGCGGAGCCGCGCGAATGCCACTCTCCGACCGTGAGCAACAGATCCTCTCGGACATCGAGTCCCGCCTCCGAGAGGAGGATCCCAAGTTTGCTCGCACCGTGTCCACCGCTGACGTGTCCTCGGGCGCGCGGCGGGCGATCAAGATCGCCATGGTCGGTCTCGTCGTGGGATTCATCATGCTGTTGGCCACCGTGCCCGCCGGCAGCGTGGTCCTCGGCGTGGCCGGCTTCGTGGTGATGCTCGCCGCGGTCGTTCTCGGCGGTACGCAGCTCAAGCGCCTCGGTGCCGAAGGCGGCGGCGACCTCAGCGGCCAGCTACGCGGCGGACTGCAGCGCTATCTGGGCGCGCGGCGCGGCCACGGCAACCAGGAAGAGCGCGACGACACGGGGTAAGCGCCTCGTTCCGCCTCGAGCGGGACGAGCCTGACGGCGCCGGGCCGGCGTGTGCTCAGCGGCGCGGCCGGCCGGCGGCGAGCCTCTCTCCGTCTCCGCGGGCTGGCACCCCGCTAGCTAGCGCGCCCCGCGGGCGAGCAGCCGGAGTGACAGAGCCGAAAGCCGCCGGCGCGCCGCATACCACCAGCCCCGCGCCGAGACGACCGTCCGTGCCGCCCGCCCCCGCCCCTCGAGCGCGGACCGGCGGACCGCCTGCTCACCGTCGCGGGCCGCCTCCACCGCCTCGCGCGGCACCACCGGCGCCCACCGAGCCCGGTTAGCCGCGGCGACCAGCGCCTGGCCCGCAGTGGTCTGACCGGCGATGGCTCGGATGTATTCGGCGTCCGTCTCGCTTGCCGCTCGCGGTCGCCCGAGCCCCGCCCCGAGCCGCTCGACCCGCTCGAGGTGTGCCAGCACCGCAGCGGCCGGAACCATCGCGGGACGCTCGGCTCGCCGGCGGGCCAGGACCACCCCGGCTCCCACCAGGCCCACCACGCTCGCGCCGAGCCACCACCACGGCGCCGTTCCGCGATCGTCGCCACCGCCGGCCGACGCGCCATCCCCCTCGGGCGCGTCGTCGATCCCGGCGTCCGGCTGCTGTGCCAGCTCGTCCGGTGACGGGGTCTCGTCCTCGCCGAAGTCGACGTCCGGGGAGTCGTCGGCTGGGTCCTGACGCTGGGAGTCGAGCTCGTCGGGCGCCACCGTCCCGGCGTCCGGGGTCAACAGGTTCCGGTCGTCGCGGGGCGTCGGCTCGAAGCGGATCCACCCGTAGCCCGGGAACAGCACCTCGACCCAGGCGTGCGCGTTGCGTTCCCGCACCAGGTACTCGTCGTCGCCGACCTTCTTGCCGGCGGTGTAGCCGACCCCGACCCGCGCCGGGATGTCCAGCGACCGGAGCATGACGGCCATCGTGCCGGCGTACTGCTCGCAGTAGCCCTGCCGGCTGCGCAGGAAGTCGACCATGTCGCTCTCGCCGTGCCCGGGCGGCGGTTCGAGGGAGTACTCCCACGATCGCAGCTCGCGCTGCAGGGCCAGGGCCGCGTCGTAGGCGTTGTCCGCCCCGGCCTCGTCCACGAGCCGCCGGGCCAGATCGCTGACCTCCTCTGGCACCGCAGGCAGGTGGGTCAGCTCGTCCGGGGCATCGGCGACGTCAACTTCCCGCAGCCTCTCCACCGGGGGGTTGGGCACGGTGGCGGTGACCTCGTAGCGGTCGCCGTTCTCGAGGCGCTCCCCGGTGGCCATGGTCAGGGTGGCCATCTCGGGGTCCCAGCGCATGTCGTCGCGGCGCGGGCCTGCCACCTGTTGTGGCTGGTAGGGGGCCGGCACGAGCACCGCTCCGCTCGCGCCGCTCACCTGGATCTCGGTGTCGACCGTCCGCGTGAACAGCTGGCTGGCCTCCGGGCGCAGCCGGTCGTTCAGCTCGGCGCCGCTGATGCCGTCGTTGGTCCACCGCTCGTTGGCGCTGTAGCGGTCCAGGCTCGTCATCCGCAGATAGGTGGGTTCGGATGTCTCCACGTGGACGACCGGCTGGTCGCTGAGATCGACCAGCTTCGAGCGGATGTCGACGATCGGGTTGTCGGTCTGGGTCAGGCCGCCACCGACCCGACCCGGCTGCACCAGCGGGTCCTCGCCGAAGCCCGGGACGTAGCCCACGAGGAGCGCGCCGACCACGATGGCCCCGGCGCCGGTCACCCACCCGGCCGCCGGCGGCCGTGCGGCCCGCCCGCCCCCGGCCGCGTCGACCCGCCGCCGCACCGAGTCGCTGGTCACCAGCAACACCGCGACGGCGGCGACGAGGAACGGCACCGCCCAGTACCACGCCTGCTCGCTGGACGCGGGCGCCAACGCGAGCGGCACGGTCCACAGGACCAGCCCGCCGGCGATCGCGTGCAGCGGCGAGCGCAACCGGATCGCCAGCACGTCCACGGCATGGGCGATCCACCACACGCCGCTCACGGCCAGCGCCAACAGCTCGGGCTCGGCGGAGGTCGGCGCTGGGCTGGTGCGGAGCAGCTCGACGCCGTCGACGAACAAGGCGGCGCCGGCGCGGACCGTGTCCAGGGTGGGCACGACGCCGGCCAGCAGCACCTCGGACGGCAGGAACGCCAACGCCACGAACATGGTCCAGGCGACCACGCCCACCACCACACCGGCCAGGCCGCCCGCGCCAGCCCGCCGCGCCAGCATCTGACCGCCGAGGCTGAGCGCGATCGCCGCGCCGACCGGCCGGGCGAACTCCCACCCGATGAACGCCCGGGCGAGCGGCAGACTCGCCGCGGCGAGCAACCCGGCGCAGGCAAGGGCCACCCACCACTCCGGCGCCGGCGGCGCGGCGTCGGATTCGCGCCGGTCAGCAGCGGCCGTGGTGCTCATGCCGGCTCGCTTCCCATCGGGTCCGTGCTCATCGCGCGGGGGTCGTGGCGCCGCGCGTCACCAGCGCTGGCCAGACCTCCGCCAAGGCGCTGCCGGCCGACAGCGCGACGCTGCGCCACCCGGCGGTGCGCAGCAGCGACACGAGCTCGCCGGCCCGCTCGTCGGCGCCCGGAGAGTGGACGACGACCGCAATCCGGTTGCTGAACCCCCGGCCGGCGCGCAGCAGCGCCCGCGTGTCAGGGGCCGTGACCACCGGGTCGGCGCCAGGCGGCGGGACCACGCAGGCCAGCAGCAGCCCGTGGCCGCCGCCGGCGCGCAGGCGCTCCGCCACCCCGCCGAGGTTCGGCACGCTCGAGGGACCGACGACGGCGAGGCGATCCAGCAGGTCCTGGCGGCTGACGACCTGCGGGGGGTGGCGGTCGCTCTCGGTGGTCAGCCGCAACAGGTGCTGGCGGTGGGCGAAGTGGGAGGCGCTGCTGGCCGCCGCCGACACCGTCGCCTCGAAGGTGGAGGCGTCCCCGGCGCCGGTGTGCACCCCGCCCCGGGTGTCCAACAAGATCGTGGTCTCGGCCCGCCACGGCATCTCGTGCTGGCGCACCATCAGCTTCTGCTGGCGGGCGGTGGAGGGCCAGTGCACACGGCGCAGGTCGTCGCCTTGGACGTACTCGCGCATCGTGTGGAACTCGTCGCCGAGGTTGAGCACCCGATGCTGGTCACCGTCGCTGCGGCCCTGCGGCAGCTGAGCGGCACCGACCTCGGGCAGCACCTCGATCCGGGGGTAGACCACGAGCTCGTCGACCCGCTGGGTGCGGCGGGTCCGACGCGCGACGTCGAACGGGTCGCTCAGGCGCAGTCGGGCAGGACCGAGCGCGAACCGGCCCCGCTGCGTGCCCCGGATGCGGTACTGGAGCCGAACGGTGCGCCCGCGCTTCAGCCCGTCGACCACGAACCGGGACGAGCTCGCGGCCAGGGATTCGGGGACGGCGTCTTCCACCATCAGTCCGGGGGTGGCCCAGCGGCTGTCGTTGCGGACGTCGACGCGGACGTCGGCCTCGGCGCCGAAGGCGAGGTGGGACACGCCGGGCAACCGCCGCACCGCGATCCGGTCACCGGGCAGGCGGACCGCCAGCCACGCGAGAGCCACCAGCGCCGCCGCCGCCACCCCGGCCACATGCAGCTCGTCGACGCCCAGCAACCGACCGACCAGCCACAGCAGCCCCGCCGCGGTCAGCAGCACCGCTCCGCGAACGGTGAGCATCAGCCGGACCGAGCGGTGCGGGGCCGCCCGCCGCGGGTGGGTTGGCCGCGCTCAGGGGTGGGCACCGCCACGTGGTCGAGCACTTCGGCCAGCACGCTGTCCGGAGTGGCCTCCCGCATGTGCGCTTCCGGGGTCAGCATCAGGCGGTGGGCCAGCACGACCGGCACCAGGTGCTTGACGTCGTCGGGCACCACGAAGTCGCGGCCGGCCAGCGCCGCCAGGGCCCGCGCGGCTCGCAGCAACGCCAGCGAGGCCCGCGGGGACGCGCCGAGCTCGACACCGGGGTGATCCCGGGTGGCGCGCACGAGATCCACGATGTACCGACGCAGCGCGGGGGCCGCATGCACCTGGGAGGCCGTCTCCTTGAGGCGGTTCAGCGCGGCGGTGTCGGTCACCGGCCACACCTCCTCGAGGCGGTCACCGGCCCCGTGCACCTCCAGCACCTCAAGCTCCGCCTCGACCGAGGGGTAGCCGATCGACAGGCGCATGAGGAACCGATCCCGTTGGGCCTCGGGCAGCGGGTAGGTGCCCTCCAGCTCCACCGGGTTCTGGGTGGCGATGACCAAGAACGGCGTGGGCAGGGGATGGGTGACCCCGTCGACGGTGACCTGCTGCTCCTCCATCGCCTCGAGCAGGGCCGACTGCGTCTTGGGCCCGGCGCGGTTGATCTCGTCGCCCAGCACCACGTTGGCGAACACCGCACCCGGGCGGAAGCTGAACTGGCCCGTCTCCTGCTGATAGACGGTCACGCCGGTGATGTCGGTCGGCAGCAGGTCGGGGGTGAACTGCACGCGCTTGACGGTGCAGTCGAGGCTGCGCCCGAGCGCTTTGGCCAGCAGCGTCTTGCCGACCCCCGGCACGTCCTCCAACAACACGTGCCCGCCGGCGAGCAGCGCCACCAGCAACAGCCGAACGACCTCCGGCTTGCCCTCCATCACGGTGGCCACCTGGTGTTCCACGGCGGCCATCGTTTCGCCCAGTGGCTGAACCCCGTGGTCCGACGGATGCTGTGCCAACGGGACGTTCCCCCTGTCTTCGATCGCGGCGACGCCACGGGCAGACCAGGCGATCGGGCAGCACGAGGCGACAACCGGCTCACCGCGGGCGCGCCCGAGTGTAGCGAGCAGACCGCGCGGCGAGGTCGCGCCCATAGGATGCCGGTATGAGGCGGGATGAGAAGGCCCACGACACCGTCGAGCCGGCCCACGACGGTGACCGCGAGGTCCATCGGGACACCGCGGCGCGGCTGCGGTCGGCCGCCCGACAGGCCTTCGCCTCCGGGGGCTGGCAGGGCACGCGCGTGCAGGACATCGTCACCCGGGCCGGGGTCAGCCACGGCACCTTCTACACGTACTACGCCAACCGGGCCGCGATCCTCGCGGCACTGCTGGACGAGGTCGAGAACGGCTTCCTGGAGCTCGCCCAACGGCCGTGGCACGGCGACGACGTCCGCGCCGCGCTCGTCGAGATCATCGACGGGTTCCTGGAGCACTATCGCGCGCACGCGCCGGTCATCGCGGCCTGGCTGGAAGCGGCCCGCGAGCAGGCCCACTTCGCTGAGCGCTACCGCCGGGCCCGGGGCGTGTTCGTCAGCCGCGTCGCCGAACAGGTGGGCGCCACCGCGGCTGCGTCGGAGCACGAACGGCTCCCGGCCACGCCCGCGGCGGTAGCGGCGACGCTCGTGTCGATGGTCGAGCACGTCGCCTGGTCGTGGATGACCCTCGGCGAGCCCGACGACCGCGAGGAGGCGCTGCACTCGCTGGTGCTGATCTGGGGCGCGGCGCTCAACGAGCTGGCCGGTTTCGAGCTCGTCACACCGGCCCAGCGTTGACGGCCGCGCTGGTATCGTTGCTACGCGTTCGCCGGGCACGGCAGGGGCGGACCGGAGGACCTCGAGTGCACGTGAACAGGACAGCCGCTAGGCCGCGCGACGGCGCGGACACGCCCTCGCGTGCCGAACCCGCCGCGAGCGCCGACGACGTACCGCCACGGAGCCGCCGCGCCGGCAACCCGGGGCCAGACGGCGCGGCGGGCAAGGCGCTGGTCCTCAACGCCTCGATGGAACCGCTCTGCGTGGTCGCCGCCCGGCGGGCGGTGGTGATGGTGCTGCGGGAGAAGGCCGACGTCATCCACGCCAACGGGCACCGCTTTCGCTCGGAGCGCCTCGAGCTCGCCAGCCCCTCGGTGGTGCGGCTCCGGCGCTACGTCCACGTCCCGCGCCGACGCTACGCCTCCCTGACGCGC
Source organism: uncultured Actinomycetota bacterium (assembly GCA_964418395.1). GTDB lineage: Bacteria > Actinomycetota > Nitriliruptoria > Euzebyales > Egibacteraceae > QS-5-72-10. The sequence goes on along the minus strand of CAYQMQ010000019.1, from coordinate 8,733 downwards.
CGCGGCGTGTTCCTGCGCGACGAGCACACCTGCCAGTACTGCGGCTCGAAGGCCGAGAACGTCGACCACGTCCTGCCGCGCAGCCGCGGCGGGGACCACACGTGGAGCAACGTGGTGGCGGCCTGCCGGCGCTGCAACTCCCACAAGAAGGACCGCACCCCCGCGGAGGCGGGCATGGGGCTGAAGCGCCGTCCGTTCGCGCCCCGTCCCACCTTCTGGCTTGTGGTCACGGTCGGCCGCGTCGATCCGGAGTGGGCCCGCTACCTCGGCGACGTGCTCGGCGCGGCCCCCGAGACCGCCTGACCCGCCGCCTCGTCGCTCGACTTCGGTAGCGGGGCGACGCGCACCCTCGCCACGCGCCGTCGGGCACGGCCGCGGCACGGTCCAGCGCGGTGTTGAGCCCGGCGCTCCACTTCGCTCCACCCCGCCGGCCCCGCGCCGCGCCGCGGACCCCCATCACCCCCACGCAGCAGGCGCCACGGGGCGAGGGCCGCGCGGTCTGAACGGGTGACACCGACCCGGCCCCCCACCTCGCACCACCGCTGTGACCTCGGCGTTCACGGCCTCTTCTGTCCGAACAGCCGACACCGGGGGTGTCGTGTGGCGTAGATGTGGGGTAAAGTGGAGCGAAGTGGAGGACGATGGAGCCACAGGGCGTACGACGAAGGCGCCGCCGTGAGGGGTCGAACGCAGGGAGGCCGCGATGTTCCTCGGGGAGTTCCAGCACACGCTGGACTCCAAGGGACGGCTCATCCTGCCCTCGGCCTTTCGCGACCCACTCGAGGACGGGCTGGTGATCACCGTGGGCATGGACTACTGCCTGACCGTGCACCCGCGCGCCGACTGGCAGCGGGTGCTCGAGGGGCTGCGCGAGCTGCGCCCCACCGACGAGCGGCAGCGCAAGTTCGCCCGCGTCGTCACGTCCCTGGCCCACCCGGGCGAGCTCGACAAGCAGGGCCGCATCACCATCCCGAACCGCCTGCGCGAGTACGCCATGCTCGAGCGGGACGTGGCCGTGGTGGGTGCGGACTCCCGCGTCGAGCTGTGGGACGCCGAGCGGTGGGCGGCCTACCGCGACGAGGCGCTCAGCGAGTTCGCCGCCACCGACACCCCGCTCGGCGAGGGGGTGTTCTGACGTGTCGGCCGTCCGTTCGTCCGCACCCGCCTGGCAGGAGCCGGCCATGACCGGGACCGCCCATCAGCCGGTGATGGTCGAGCGCGTGACCTCGCTGTTGGCCACCGACGAGCCCGGCGTGCTGGTGGACGCGACCGTCGGGGCCGGCGGCCATGCCGCCGCGGTGCTGGAAGCCAGCGGCCCGCGCACGCGCCTGCTGGGCGTCGACCGCGACGAGGCCGCGCTCGACCGCGCCGATGAGCGCCTCGCCGCCTACGGGGAGCGGGTCCAGCTGTGGCACGCCCCGTTCGACGAGCTCGACGCGGTCCTCGACGAGGCGTTCCCCGGCGAGGCGGTGCGCGGGGTGTTGTACGACCTCGGGGTCTCGTCGCTGCAGCTCGACACCCCCCAGCGCGGCTTCTCGCTGCAGGCCGACGCCCCGTTGGACATGCGCATGGACCCCAGCAGCGGCGAGCCGGCCTCGGCGCTGCTGGATCGGCTGGACAGCGACGGGATCGCCCGCCTGCTCCGCGACCTGGGCGAGGAGCGGCACGCCCGGCGCATCGCGCGGGCGATCACCGCCGCCCGGCCGGTCACCCGCACCGGTGAGCTGGCCGACCTCGTCGCCGCCGCGGTGCCGGCCGCGGCGCGGGGCGGGCCCCGCCATCCGGCCACCCGCACGTTCCAGGCCCTCCGCATCGCCGTCAACGGCGAGCTCGACCGCTTCCGTGCCTCCCTTCCCCAGGCGCTGGAGCGGTTGGCCCCCGCGCCGGGCCCGGCCGCGCCGCCGGGCTCGGTGCGGGGCGGCCGGATCGTGGTGCTCGCCTACCACTCGCTCGAGGACCGCATCGCCAAGCGCGCGCTCGCCGACGCCGCCCGCGACTGCGTGTGCCCACCGGATCTGCCGGTGTGCGGCTGTGGGCGCGAAGCGTGGGTGCGCCTGCTGACCCGCGGGGCCGAACGGCCCACCGAAGCCGAGGTGGCCGCCAACCCCCGCTCGCGCTCGGCCCGGCTTCGCGCCGCCGAGCGCACCACCGCCGCCACCTGAAGCCGTCCCTGTAAGGAGTGGCCATGGCCGCCGCACCTGCCTCATCGCCCACGCCCACCCGCCGGCAACGGGGCGCGCCCGCACCGGGGCGGGCTCAGCCCGACAGCCGGCCGTCGCTCCGGGTGGTCGACGCCCCCCGGCGCGCGCGCCGCTGGGGGGCGGTGATGCTGCTGACCGGGCTGTTGGGGGTGGCCGGCATCACGAGCCTGTCCGCGGCCAGCGCCGAGGCGGCGTTCACCGCCAGCGAGCTCCAGGCCGAGACCGCCGAGCTGGAGCGCGTGCGAGGGGAGCTGGCCGCCGACGTCGCCGAGCTCTCGTCGCTGGAGCGCATCAGCGAGGTCGCCGAGCAGCAGCTGGGCATGGTCCCGGCTGAGGAGCCGCGCTACCTCGAGACGGACGCGCCCGGCCAGGTGCCCGCGGCCCACCGCCGCGAGCGGCCGTGACCGGATGAGCGGGACCGCCCCACGGCACCCGCGGGCCCGGCCGGGGCCGTCCCCGCGCCGGCCTCCCCGGCGCCGCGCTTCCCCCACCGCCGGCGAGGCGATGCGGCACTCGCTGCGCGAGGCGCTGCGCCGCAGCCGCAGCAGCCGGCGCCTGACCTGGCTGCTGGTCGCCTACCTGGCGGTGACCGCGCTCATCGGGGGGCGGCTGCTGGTGGTGCAGGTGGTGGCCGCAGAGGAGTACCGCGAGCTCGGCGAGCGCCAAACGCAGCGGGAGATCACCCTGCCCGCCGACCGGGGCCGGCTGTACGACCGCACCGGCAAGCCCCTGGCGCTGACCGAGACGGCGGCGGCCGTCTACGCCGACCCGTCGGCCATCCGGCAAGCCGACGTGGCAGCCGGCGAGATCGCGGCGGTGCTGGCCAGCCATCTCGACGCCGACGTCGCCTCCCTGCGCGAGCAGCTCACCCGCGACACGAGCTTCGTCTACCTGGACCGGCAGCTGCCCCACGAGGTCGGGGAGACGATCCGTGCCGAGCGGCTGACCGGCGTCGGCGTGCTCGAAGAGCCCACGCGCCGCTATCCGGGCGGCTCCCTGGCCGCGGCCGTGCTCGGCTATGTGGGCATCGACAACCACGGGCTGTCCGGGCTCGAGCTGGCCCACGACGACGCCCTGGCCGGGGAGAAAGGCACGCTGCGGGTCGAGCGGGCTCCGGGCGGGGTGCCGATCAGCGCCGCACCCCGCCAGGGCCAGCCGCCCGTTCCGGGCGAGGACCTCGCGTTGACCCTCGACCGTCGCATCCAGCTCTCCGCCGAGCAGGCCCTGGAAGACGCCCTCGACACGCACGACGCGCGGGCGGGCTCGGCGGTGGTGCTGGACGCGCGCACCGCCGAGGTGCTGGGCATGGCCAGCGTCCCCGGCTTCGACCCGGAGCGGATCGGGGCGGTCGAGCCGGCCCAGCGACGCAACCGACCGGTGACCGACGCGTTCGAGCCGGGCAGCGTCGCCAAGGCCGTCACCGTGGCCGCCGCCCTGGAGGACGGCGTCGTCTCCCCCGACGACGAGATCTACCTGCCCGAAGAGATCGACGTGGGCGGCAAGACGTTCCGCGACCCGGGACGCCACGAGGAGACCACCGTCACCTTCGCCGAGGCGATCGCGGACTCCAGCAACGTCGCCACGATCCGGGTTGCCCAGCAGCTCGGAGCCGAGCGGCTGCACAAAGCCTACGAGGACTTCGGGTTCGGTCAGGCCACCGGCATCGACTTTCCGGGCGAGACCAGCGGCTCCCTGCCGCCGGTGGAGGAGTGGTGGGCCACCAGCCTGCCGACCATCGCGCTGGGGCAGAGCACCTCGGCGAGCCTGTTGCAGCTCGCCGGGATGATGCAGACGCTGGCCAACGACGGGCAGCGCCGCACCCCCACGCTGCTCCGCGGCGAGCTGGACAGCGCCGGCCAGCTGCACCAGACCCCAGCCACCGACACCCACCGGGCCGTCTCGCCGGAGGCCGCGGCGGTGGCCACCAAGGTGCTGACCGGCGTCGTCGCCGACGGCACCGGTCAGCAGGCCGGTGTCGAGGGCTACCGCGTGGCCGGCAAGACCGGGACCGCGCAAAAGCCCCACCCCGATCGTCGCGGATACCAGGAAGACGCCTACCTGGCCACTTTCGCCGGCTTCGCCCCCGCCGACGACCCCGAGGTGGTCGTCGCCGTCATGCTCGACGAGCCGGACCCGATCTGGGCCAGCCAGACGGCCGCACCGGTCTTCGCCGAGATCACCGAGGAGGCGTTGCGCGTCCGCCGCGTCCCGCCGGGCACCGCATCCGACCCGGCCACCGCCGAGGTGCGCACGGCGTCGGACACCGGCCGGGGCGACGGCGACAGCCCGGCCGACGCCGCGCCCGTCCCGCCATGATCACGCCGGGGGCGCTCGCACCCCCCGGGTGTGGCTCCTGCACGGTCAGCCCGCCGATCACGACTATCCTGCCGACGATCCGCTGTCGCGGTCCGTCGCCGCGACGGGCGAACCCACAGCTCCCACCGTTGGTCGTCATCGTGGTCCGCACTCCATCCGCAGCCGCACCGCTCACGCTCACGGCCGTAGCCCGCGCCGTCGGAGGGCGTGTGCTCGGCGACCCTGCCGGGCTGGCGATCGTCGACGTCACCCACGACAGCCGCGAGGCCGCTCCGGGCGTGCTGTTCGCGTGCCGCCCCGGCGCCCGCTCCGACGGCCACGACCACGCGCCGGCGGCTGCGGACGCCGGCAGCCCCGCGCTGTTGGTCGAGCGGCCCCTCGACATCGACGTGCCCCAGGTGCAGGTCCCGTCGGTGGCCTCCGTGCTCGGCCTGGCGGCTGCCGCCGTCCACGGCCATCCCACCGACGAGCTGATGCTGTTGGGCGTCACCGGCACCAACGGCAAGACGACGGTGGCGTCGCTGTTGGAGGCGGTGCTGAGCGGGGCCGGGCACCTGACCGGCCTGGTCGGCACCACCGGCGCCCGGCTGGGCCGGGATCCGCTGCCCGGGGTCCGCACGACGCCGGAAGCCACCGACCTGCAGCGGCTGTGGCGCCACATGGTGACGGCCGGGGCCACCGCTGCGGCCATGGAGGTCTCCAGCCACGGCCTCGCGCTCGGGCGCATGGTCGGCACGCGCGTCGACGTGGCCGGTTTCACCAACCTCAGCCAGGACCACCTCGACTTCCACCACGATCTCGAGGACTACTTCGCGGCCAAGGCGCAGCTGTTCACCCCAAGCCACGCCGACCGTGCGGCGATCGTCGTCGACGACGCGTGGGGTCGGCGGCTCGCCCGGCAGGCCGAGGTGCCGGTGACCACCGTCAGCAGCCTCGACGCCGAAGCCGATGTGGTGGCCACCGAGATCGCCAGCGGCCCGGCCGGCTCAACGTTCACCGCCGTGGGCCCGGGTTGGCGTCAGCCGATGGAGGTCGCCCTCCCCGGCCCGTTCAACGTCGCCAACGCGCTGTTGGCGTTGGTCATGGCCGACCTGGCCGGCCTCGACCGAGCGGCGGCGGCGCACGCCATCGCCGGCGTGGCCGGCGTGGCCGGGCGCATGGAGCGCGTCGACGCCGGCCAGCCGTTCACCGTGCTGGTGGACTACGCCCACACGCCGGCCGCGCTGGAAGGCGCCCTCGCGGCGGCCCGGGCGATCGCCTCCGGCCGCGTGCTGGTGGTGATCGGCTGCGGCGGCGACCGCGACCGCGACAAGCGACGGCCGATGGGGCGGACGGCGGCAGCCGGTGCGGCGGTCGCGGTGTTGACCAGCGACAACCCCCGCAACGAGGATCCGGACGCGATCCTGGATGCGGTGGCCGCCGGCGCGGCCGAGGTCGCCGGCGCGGACGTGCGCCGCGAACCCGACCGGCGCGCGGCCATCGCCCTGGCCTGCGAGACCGCCGGGCCCGGCGACGTCGTCGTGATCGCCGGCAAGGGACATGAAACCACCCAGGAGCTCGCCGACCGGGTCGTGGCCTTCGACGACCGCACGGTCGCCGCCGAGGTCCTGTCGGGCCGGGGTGTCGGGCGCCCCGCTGACGGACCGGCTCCCCAGGAGGGCGAGCGATGATCCGCCTGACCGTGGCCCAGCTCGCCGAGGTCGTCGGCGGTGAAGTCGCCCGCCCCGGTGACGACGACCGCGTCGTCGACCACGTGGTGGTCGACTCGCGCCAGGCCGGGCCCGGCGCGCTGTTCGTGGCCCTTCCCGGCGAGCACATCGACGGGCACGAGTTCGTCGCCGACGCCGCCGCCCGCGGCGCCAGCGCCGCGCTGATCGCCGCCGAGCGCCCGCTGCCCGACGCCTCGGGCCTGGTGGTCGTCGACGACCCCGGCGACGCCCTGATGGGGCTCGGCGCCTGGGTGCGCGACACCGTCGACCCGCTGGTGGTCGCGATCACCGGCTCGCAGGGCAAGACGACCACCAAGGATCTGGCACACGCCGCCTTGAGCTCCGAGCGGGTCGTGGCGGCCGCCCCCGCGTCGTACAACAACGAGGTCGGCGTGCCCCTGACGTGCTGCCGGCTGGAGCTCGACAGCGAGGTGCTCGTGTGCGAGGTGGGCACGCGCGGTGTCGGCGACATCGCCCGGCTCGTCCCGATCGTGCGCCCCGACATCGCCGTGGTCACCGCGATCGGGGCCAGCCATCTCGAACGGCTCGGGGACGTCGACACCGTGGCGCGGGCCAAGGGCGAGCTGGTGGAGGCGCTGTCGCCGAGCGACCACGCCGTGCTCAACGCCGACGACCACCGGGTCGCGGCGTTGGCCGCCCGCACCGACGGGCGCGTGGTGACCTACGGCATCACGGCCGAGGCCGACTGGCAGGCACTCGACGTGGGCCTCGACGGCCGCGCCCGCCCCCGCTTCACCGCGCTGGCCCCCGACGGGCGCCGCGTCGATGTCCATCTCGCCAACCCCGGGCGCCACAACGTGAGCAACGCGCTGGCGGCGCTGGCCGTGGCCGATCTGGCCGGGGTGGACCTGGCGCGCGCGACCGCCGCGCTCGGCACCGCGAGCGGCTCCCAGTGGCGCATGGCGCTGGCCGACACCCCCGATGGCGGCGCCGTGCTCAACGACGCCTACAACGCCAACCCCGCCTCGACCCGCGCGGCGCTGGAGGCGCTGGCGGCGCTGGACGTGCCCGGGCGCCGCTGGGCGGTGCTGGGCCACATGGCCGAGCTCGGCACGCACAGCGCAGCCGCCCACGCCGAGATCGGGCAGCTGGCCGCCGACCTCGGCCTCGACGGCCTGGTGGTCGTCGGCACCGAAGCCGAGGCGATCGCTGACGCCGCCGAGAGGTGTGGCTTCGCTGGCCCCGTCAGCCGCTGCGCTGATGCCGACGCGGCTCTGGCGTGGCTCGACGGTTCGATCGACGGCCGCGACGCGGTGTTGGTCAAAGCCAGCCGCGCGGTGGGCCTGGAACGGCTCGCCACGGCGCTGGCCGACCGGCTGGGCGCGCAGGGGGCGGGCGAGACGGGGGGTGGCGCATGAGGCCGATCCTGGTGGCCGCCATCGTCGCCATGACGCTGTCGCTGCTGCTCACCCCGGTGGTGATCAGCTACTTCCGCAAGCGCGGCTATGGCCAGTCCATCCGCGAGGACGGCCCCAAAGGTCACGTGATCAAGACCGGCACGCCGACCATGGGCGGCGTGGCGATCATCATCGCCGGGGTGGTCGGTTACCTGACCGCCACCATGGCCTTCGGGCCGCGCTACTCGCCGGGCGGACTGTTGGCGATCGGCACGTTCGCGCTGATGGGGCTGGTCGGCTTCACCGACGACGTCATCAAGCTGAAGCGGCGCCGCAACCTCGGACTCAACAAGACCGCCAAGTTCGGCGGCCAGGCCCTGGTCGCGGTCATCTTCGCCACGGGCGCCACCTACGTAGCCGACAGCTCGACGAACCTGTCGTTCATCGGGCCCACGGCGCTGGACTTCGGCATCTTCTTCGTGGTGTGGTGCTTTTTGATCCTGGCGGCCACCTCGAACGCGGTGAACCTCACCGACGGGCTCGACGGGCTGGCGGCGGGCACGGCGGCGATGGTGCTGGGCGCCTACGTGGTCATCGCCTTCTGGATCCTGCGCCACGGATCGGTCACCTACGAGCGCGGCGAGCTCGTGCCCGGCAGCTTCGTGGGGGAGTACACCTTCGAGGCCTGGCTGCACAGCGACGGGCTGGCGATCGCCGCGGCCGCCGGCCTCGGGGCCTGCGTGGGCTTTCTGTGGTGGAACGCGCCGCCAGCCCGGGTGTTCATGGGCGACGTCGGCTCGCTGGGCATCGGCGGGCTGCTGGCCGCGCTGGCCGTGCTGACCGAAACCGAGCTGTTGCTGGTCATCCTGGGCGCGTTGTTCGTGATCGAGACGGCCAGCGTCATCCTGCAGGTGGCAAGCTTCCGCCTGACCGGCCGCCGGTTGCTCAAAATGGCGCCGCTGCACCATCACTTCGAGCTGCGGGGGTGGCAGGAGACCACGGTGATCGTGCGGCTGTGGATCGTCGCGGGCCTGGCCACGTTCTTCGGCCTCGGGCTCTTCTACGCCGACTACCTGACCCGCACCGGGGTGACGCCATGAGCGACTCAAGTAGCGCCAGCGGTAGTCGCCCGAACCAGAGCGACTCAAG
>CAYQMQ010000018.1:0-17324 GCA_964418395.1 uncultured Actinomycetota bacterium | reverse complement strand
CGGCGTACCTGTGCGCTGAGCCCTGAGCGCTACACTTCCGGCCGCATTCCGGGGTAGCTCAGTAGGCAGAGCGCGTGATTGTTAATCACGATGTCGCCGGTTCGAGCCCGGCCCCCGGAGCCACGATCGTCGCCGCCCGCGAGGCGGTCGATGTGCAGCGCGGTAGGCTGCCAGCCCTGAGATCAATGACAGGAGCTTGGCATGCGCGTCCGACTCGGACTTGTGATCGGCTTCGCCATCGGCTACGTCCTCGGCACCAAGGCCGGCCGCGAACGCTACGAGCAGATCCAGCAGCTCTACCGGCAGGTGTCCGGCTCTCAGCCCGCCCAGCAGCTGGGCTCAGAGGTTCGGGAGGCGGCCACCAAAGCCGGGCAGACGCTGGAGCAGAAGGCCGCTCAGAGCGTCAGCCGGGTGACCGACATGGCCCGCCGCGGTGACGGCGAGCCGGCCCCGCCCACCCCGCCGGTGCGCTGAGCCCGACTCGCCGGGAACCCCCCTCCCAGTCGGTCGTGCGCGCTGGTCAGCCGGCGAACCCAGCGCGGGTCAGTCGTCGAGGCGCAGCGCTTCGACCGTCCCGCTGACCGCCAGACCGGGTTCGGGGCCACCCATCACGGTGTAGGCCACATCACCCACGACGGCGGCGCCGAGGCCGTGGCGCGGCTCGGCGAGCGCGGGCAGCACGGTCGTTTCGCCGTCGGCGTCGACGCACTCGACCGCGGCGAACGTCCCGTTCGGCTCTTCGCCGCCCACCGCGCAGGCGCCCGCGTCCGGATGGAAGAACCCGGCGAGCCCGCCACGAGCCGTCGGAAGCTCGCCGATGGCGCGGACCGACTCGCCCTCGACGAGGTCCACGGCGGCCAGGTTGGTGGTCAATCCACCGGTGCGGCCCCCCAACAGCCACACCCGCCCGTCCCGGTCGCTGGCGGCCGCCAGGTGCTCGCGGGGCTCGCTGAGCGCGCCCAAACGGGCCCACTCGCCGCCGTCCAGTACCCACACGTCGCCGGCGAGCCCGTCGGGGCCCACCCCGCCACCGTAGACGAGCCGGTCGCCATCGGAGGCGGCCGCGCCCGCCGCGCGGGCGGCAGGCAGCGCCGGGCCCTCCTCCCACTCGCCGGTCGCCGGATCCAGTCGCCACACAGCCTCGGTGGGCGCGTCGAAGCCGTCGCCGACGTAACCGCCGAGCACCACCAGCGCGTCCTCATGGACGGTCACCGCGGCATGGTGCACCCGCTCGGGCAGCGCCGGCCCCGGCTCCCAGGCGTCGAAGGAGGGATCGTAGACCGCCACGTCCCCGGTCGCGGCATCGTCGGCGGCCAAGCCGCCGACCACCCACACCTTGTCCAGGTAGGAGGCGGCACCGACTTCGGTGCGGGCCGACGGACTGGGCTCGAGAGCGGTCCAGGCGCCGGTGACCAGCTCGTCGAGCGCGCCCGCCACCTCGGCCTCGGCTTCGGCCGCCGCGCCGTCGTCGTCGAACGAGTCCACGTCGTCGACTGACTCGGTGGCGTCATCCACCGTGTCCACCGCCTCGTCGACGCCCGCCCCCGGCGAGGGCTCGCCGTCACAGCCGGCGATGGCGACCACCAGCGCGGTCAGGGCAACGACATACGGCGCGGAACGCATGGCCCTCCAGGATACCGCCGGAACGCTCGGGCGGGTCCGCGACGGCGAGCGGGCGGACATCACTCGTCCAGATAGCCCTGCAGCGGGCGACTGCGGGAGGGATGGCGCAGCTTCGCCAAGGTCTTCGACTCGATCTGGCGGATGCGCTCGCGGGTCACCCCGAACGCTTCGCCGACCTCTTCCAGCGTGCGCGGCCGGCCGTCCTCCATGCCGAATCGCAGCTGCAGGACCCGTTGCTCGCGGTCGGTGAGCGTGTCCAGCACGGTGGCGAGCTGCTTGCGCAGCAACACGAAGCTGGCCGCCTCCACCGGCACGACGGCCTCGGGGTCCTCGACGAAGTCGGCGAGGCTGGAGTCCTCGTCCTCGCCGACCGGCGATTCCAGGCTGACGGGGTCCTGGGACAGGTGCAGGATCTCGCGCACCCGGTCGGGCGGCAGCTCGGTCTCCACGCCGATCTCCTCGACCGTGGGCTCGCGTCCCAGCTCTTGGACGAGGCGCCGCTGTTCTCGCGACACCCGGTTCATCGTCTCGACCATGTGCACCGGGATGCGGATCGTGCGGCTCTGGTCGGCGATCGCCCGCGTGATCGCCTGACGGATCCACCACGTGGCGTAGGTGGAGAACTTGTAGCCGCGCGTGTAGTCGAACTTCTCCACCGCCCGGATGAGCCCGAGGTTGCCCTCCTGGATCAGGTCCAGAAACAGCAGCCCCCGGCCGACGTAGCGCTTGGCGATCGACACGACCAGCCGCAGGTTCGCCTCCACCATCCGTTGCTGGGCGAGGTTCCCGCCGCGCTGGATCCGCCGCAACGCGCGCGCCCGGCTCGGGTCGAGCGGCTGGCCAGACTCGAGCATCTGGGTAGCCGCGTCCCCGGCGCCCACCCGCTTGGCGAGATCGATCTCCTGCTCGGCGGTCAGCAGCGAGACCCGGCCGATCTCTTGCAGATACCGGCGCACCGGGTCGGCGCCCTCGCCGCCTTCCGACTCGTCGTTCTCGGACCGTTGGCTGCGGGACCCGCCCGGCGGCACGGAGACGACCTCCACGCCTTCATCGTGCAGCCGGGAGTGCAGCTCGGCGATGACCTCGTCGCCGACTCGCCGACCCACCCCTTCGACGTCGACGGTGGTGACGAACCCGCGCTCCTGCCCGAGCGCGACCAGATCGCTGACCTCCCGGCCGTCTTCCGGCCGGCCGGGCTCCCCAGCGGTCTCAGACTCGTCCGAATGGGCCTCGCTCATGCTGACCGTCGACTCCTTCACGCACCTTGCCGGTCAGCCAGGGAACGGCGTTCGCGCTCCAGCTCATCCTGGCGGGCCAGGAGCTGGCTGACGCGTTGAGCGTCCACGTCCGGGTTCAACGTGGCCATCTCGTCCCGGACCGCCTGGAGCTCCCGGTCGTAGGAGGCCGCCCGCAGGCGGCGCACCAGATCGGCGACATGGGCGGCGTCGTCCGGCACCGGCGAGGGAGCCAGGGCCAACGCGCGGACGCGGGCCCGGTCGTCGTCGGTCGGCAGGGATTCCAGCACGGCGTCCAAGTCGCCGGTGCCAACCCGCGCGATCACGTCCCACAACCGGCGCGACATCTCGCTGGTGAACTCCTCGCCGGTGGTGGCGCTCCAGTCCTCGGGCAGCTGGTGGGGGCGCTGCAGCGCGATCTGCAGCACCTGCCGTTCGAGGCGCAGCTGGGGATCCTTGGGCTCTTCGCCGCGGCCGGCGAGCCGATGGACGGTCGCGCTGTCGCGAGCGCTCGGCGACGGCTCGTCGCCCCGCGTGTCCACCCGGCCGGCGGCCAGCGCCTCGTCGAGCTCGCGCTCGATCCGGTCGGCGGACAGGCGCACCGCCGGCGCCACGACGTCGCGGATGTAGCGATACCGCAGCGAGCGGTCCTCCAAGCGCGCGAGCAGCGGGAACGTGGCCCGGTAGGCCTCGGCTTGAGCTTCCGGCGTGTCGACGTCGGCGGTCCGCAACAGGTGCTCGAGCTGGAACTCGGTGGCGGTGCGCACGTCGGCGAACACCGCGTCGACGGCGTCACGGCCCTGGGCGGCGAGATCCGCCGGGTCGCTGTCCGGCGGCAGCGGCAGGACGGCGACCTCGCGCACGCCGACCTCGGCGGCCAACGCCCGGGCGCGCTCGGCAGCGCGGTAGCCGGCGTCGTCGGCGTCGAGCGCGAGCACCACGCGGCGCCCGTAGCGCTCGAGCTGGCGGAAGTGGTCGGCGGTCAGCGCCGTGCCGCAGGTGGCCACCGCGTGCTCGTAGCCCACCAGGTGCAGGGCGATCACGTCGGTGTAGCCCTCCACGACCAGCGCGGCTTGTCGTCGCTGGATCTCCGCCCGTGCCTGCGCAAGCCCGTAGAGGGTCTCGGCCTTCTTGTAGATCTCGCTCTCGGGCGAGTTGATGTATTTGGGTGGGTCGCCGTCACGCCCGGCGGTGGTCAGCTCGACGCCGGGCAGGACGCGGCCGCCGAAGGCGACCGCCGCGCGGCCGCTGCGTTCGTGGATGGGGAAGATGACCCGGCCGCGGAAGCGGTCGATCGGGCCGCGGCGGCCGTCGCTGGCCACGCCGGCGTCGATCAGCTCGCGATCGTCGAAGCCCTGCTCGCGCAGCGCCCGCACCAGGCCGTCCCACCGGTCGGGGGACCAACCGAGCTCGAAGCGGCGTTGGGTGTCGGCGTCGATGCCGCGCCGGGCGAGGTAGTCGCGAGCGGCCGCGCCATCGGGGCCGGCGAGCTGGTCGACGAACCACTGCGCGGCGGCCTCGGTCACCTCGATCAGGCGGGTGCGCCGGCCCAGCGCCCGACGTTGGCCGGGGCTGAGCTGTTCGTAGCGCAGGCTGACGCCCTCGCGACGCGCCAAGTGCTCGACGGCCTCGGGGAAGCTCAGCGCCTCGGTCTTTTGCAGCAGCGCATAGACGTCGCCGCCCTCGGAGCACCCGAAGCAGTGCCACATCCCCTTTTGGGAGTCGACGTGGAACGAGGGGGTGCGCTCCTCGTGGAAGGGACACAGACCCTTCAGGGTGGCGCCGGAGCGACGCAGCGTGGTGTAGTCGCCCACCACCGACGCCAGGTCCGCGCGCTCTCGCAAGGCGCGGATGTCGTCAGGATGGATGCGGCCAGCCACGACCTTCCGATCTTCGATCAGCCCGCCGCGTGGACGGCGTCAATGCACGGTCGGAACACCTGGGAGTGTACGTCTCGCACGGTCCCTTCTGGGGCCGTTGTCCGCCGGAGGCGGTGGACGTCAGCCGGCGGGTTGGAACCGTGAGCGGAAGGCGGCGAGCGCCTCGGCATCCGACCACGAACAGACGAGATCGACGGCACGGCGCAGGTCCTCGTCCGCGGCGCGCTCCACCTCGTAGACCACGAGGCTGGACACCACGTGAGCTGCGCGCTCGTGCTCGTGCCGCGCCTCCGGGTCGTCGGCCTCGGCGCGTTCGGTTGCGTGAGCGATCTCGGGCAGATAGCGGTCCAGGGACTCGCTGGTCAAGACCTCCGGGCTCTTGCCGGAAGCGGTGAGAACGTCACCGAGCAGCGCGCTGGCGATCGCGTCCGGATGATCGCCGAGCGCACGGTGCACCGACGGCGACACCTCGGGCCGGCCGGCGGCCGCCCAGGCGTCGACGGCGAGCGTCACGCAGAGCGCCAGCCGCACCACCTGTCCCTCGCAGGTGGAGGCGGGCGTCTGCTCCCAGCCGGCGTGGACGATTCCGTCGCGGACCTCCCATGTCAGGTTCAAGCCGAGCCCGTCACCGTCGCTGCTGGCCGTCTCCCCGCCATCGGGCCGTTCGACCACCCGCAGCGACTGCTCGCCGACCACGAACGGCTGGCCGATCAGGGAGGTCAACGCGTCGCGGCCACCGCCAGCGAACGGCGCAGCGCCCAGCATGCTGGCGTAGGCGATCGCCTCGGTCAGATCCACGTTCATCCGCAATGAGCGGGCCATCCAGCCGGCGAGGGCAGCGGCACGGATCGCTTGCTGCATGCGGCTGGGATGGCGGTCAGCGGGCAGGCCGGCGGACTTTCCGGCCAGCGCGGAGAAGGCGACGGTGCGCAGCACCCGGTCCCGATCGACGTGGAACGCGGTGCGGTACGGGTCCGCCGGCTCGGGACGTTCGCGACCCTTGGATTCGTTGGCGGCCACCGCCCAGCTCGACAGGGTCGCCCGCTCGACGTCCTCGGCGCGTTGGCGTTCCGAGCGGTCGGCGGTGGGCTGACCGCTCGGCTGCGGACGATGCTCGTGCGACGAAGTCACCACCGTCATCGTAGCATCGGGGCGAACACCCGAACCGCTGCCCCGTCCCCACCGCGAGCACGCTCGTCCCGGAAGGTGCGTCGATGGCCGAGGTGAAGCCCTCCGAGCTGTACACCGCGGCTCGCATCTCCGATGCGCTCGTGTACGCCGTGGGGGTGGCCGGCGTCGTCGGCGGTGGATTGCTGTTCCAGGACGGGCAGCTCGGGCTGGCGCTGGTGGCGTGGGCGGTGACGTTCTGCGTGGCCGCGGGGCTGCGGTTGTTGGCGTGGATGACCAAAGGGGTGGCCCAGATGCTGCAGCGCTCCGACCGGATCATCGAGGAAGTGGGCCACCTGTCCCGTGAGCAGCGCCAGACGTCGTCCGAAACCTCCAGCGAGCAGCGCCAGCAGTCGTCGCAACGCCGGGGGCCGCCCGATCCGTATCAGCGCTGGGGCGGGTGGCACTGAGGCCACGCTGGCGCGGGGTCACGGCTGCGGGGCGTGGGGTGACGGCTCCGAGCGGGCCGGTGGAGACCGGGGGCGCCGCCGAAAGCGCGGGCGCCAGAATCACGCGGTCTCGCAGCCCGACCCGCTCGTGCCGTGCGCGAAGAGGTCGGGGACGCTGAGCTCGTCGGTGCTCAGTCAGCGTACAACTCGGCGATCGCCGCCGAGTGCTTGTCGTGGATCACCCCACGCTTGAGCTTCAGGGTGGGGGTGAGCTCGTCGCTGTCGGCGGTCCACTCCGCGGGCAGGATCGTGAAGGTCTTGACCTGCTCGGCGCGGGAGAGGTGCTCGTTGGCCGCGTCGACCGCTCGTTGGACCTCTTCGATCACGCGCGGCTGCGCCGCGAACGAGGCGACGTCGCCGTAGGTGAGCCCGTTCGTCTCAGCCCATCCCGGAGCGGTCTCCGGGTCGAGCACGATCAGCGCGGCGATGTAGCGCTGGTTGTCACCGACCACGCAGGCCTGATCGATCAGCGGGTGCTGCTTGAGCAGCGACTCGATATGGGCGGGGGCGACGTTCTTGCCTCCCGCGGTGATGATCATCTCCTTCTTGCGGCCGACGATCCTGAGATAACCGTCCGCATCGACGGCCCCCAGGTCGCCGGTGCGCAGCCAGCCGTCGGCGCCGAAGGTCTCGGCCGTGGCCTCGGGGCGTTGGTAGTAGCCGGCGGCGACGTTGCCGCCGCGCACCATCACCTCGCCGTCGTCGGCCAGCTCGACCTCGCAGCCGGGGATCGCCCGGCCGACGGTGCCGATCTTGCGCTGGCCCGGCACGTTGGCGTTGGTCACCGCCGTGGTCTCGGTCATGCCGTAGACCTCGTCGATCGGCAGGCCGATGCCGGCAAAGAACTCCTGGACGTGCAACGGCAGCGGCGCGGCGCCGCTGAGCGCGATCTCGCAGTCGTCCAGCGCCATCTGCTGACGGATCTTGCCGTAGACGAGCTTGTCGAACAGCTGGTGCTGCAATCGCAGCGGCAGCGACACGGTCTCGCCAGCGACCTCGCGGCGGGCCGTCTCCTGAGCCACCGCGAGCGCCTTGGTGGCGAGCGCGCGCTTGCGCGTGTCGGGCTCGGCGTCGACCTTGGCGCGCAGGCCGGCCTTCATCTTCTCCCACACCCGTGGCACGGCCAGAAACGCCTGCGGGCGCGCCGCCTGCACGTACTCGAGGGCCTGGGTCATGTCGGGGCAGAACCACACCTCGCCGACCTTGTCCACCGCCATGTAGTGGCTGAACATGCGCTCGGCGACGTGGGCGAGCGGCAGGTAGCAGATCGACCGGGGAAAGCTCGGCCAGGGGAAGAGGCGGTCGATGCTGGCCATCTCCCACAGCACGTTGCGGTGGGTGATGACCACGCCCTTGGGTGGGCCGGTGGTGCCGGAGGTGTAGATGAGCGTCGCCGGGTCGCCGGGCTGCAGCTGCGACGACAGCCGGCCGGCCGAGTCGGGGTCGTCGGCCAACTGGGCACGGCCGGCGGCGAGGACGTCGGTCCAGCTCACCACCCACTCGTGGTGGGCGAAGTCCTCCGCGTCGGCGATCATCACCACCGTCTCCAGGCTGGGGATGTCGGCCTTGGCCTCCTCCCAGCACTTGAGGTCGTCGCGGTTGTCGACGATCGCGACCTTGGCGCCGCAGTTCGAGGCGACGTAGGCCACCTGTTCGGGCGCCAGCGTGCGGTAGAGGCTCACCGGGGTGGCCGCGGCGTGCAGCGCGCCGCCGTCGGCGATGAGGTGCTCGGGGCGGTTGCCGGCCGTGATGGCCACGAAGTCGCCGGGGGCCACGCCCAGGCCGGCCAGCCCGAGCGCCGCCTCCTGACAGCGCCGGCGGTACTCGCCCCACGAGCGCCGGTGCCACACGCCGCCCTCGTCGCGCCAGTGCTGCGCGGTGCGCTCGCCGTAGTGGACGGCGTTGCGCTCGTAGAGGTCGACCAGGGTCTTGCCGTCGATCTGTGCGTCGATCGCCGCGCGCACGTCGTGCAGGTGGTTGCCTGCGCTCATGTCTCGGTGGCCCTTTCGGCTCAAGCAAGCCGGGGTCACGGCGGCCCCGGACTCGCTGGCCGCAGTTTACGCCGGGACGACCACGGTGTGGAAGAGGCGTTCGCCAGCGGGTGGGCACCCCGCCGCTCGCCCCTACAGCCGCAGCCGCTCGGTCAGGAAGGCCACGAGCCGGTCGATGCCGACCCGCTCCTGGGTCATCGTGTCGCGGTCGCGCACCGTGACGGCCTCGTCGGATTCGATCGTCTCGAAGTCCACGGTGACGCAGAAGGGCGTGCCCACCTCGTCCTGGCGGCGGTAGCGCTTGCCGATCGACCCGGCGTCGTCGTACTGGATCATCCAGTGGGGACGCAAGAGGTCGGCCACGGCCTGAGCGGTGGGCGTCAGCTTCTCGTTGCGCGACAACGGCAGCACCGCCACTTTGATCGGCGCCAGGCGGTGGTCGAGCTTGAGCAGCGTGCGCCGCTCGGTTCCGCCGCTGGCGGTCGGTGCCTCCTCGACGCGGTAGGCGTCCACCAAGAACGCCAGCGCCGCCCGGTCGACGCCGGCGGCGGGCTCCACCACGTAGGGGACGTAGCGCTCGTCGCGCCCCTGGTCGTAGTAGGACAGGTCGCGGCCGCTGTGCTCTGCGTGGGCCTTCAAGTCGAAATCGGTGCGGTTGGCGATGCCCTCCAGCTCGCTCCAGGCGAAGGGGAACCGGTACTCGACGTCGACGGTGTGCTTGGCGTAGTGGGACAGCTCATCGGTGGCATGCGGGCGGATGCGCAGGTTGGCGGGGCGGATGCCGTAGTCGAGGTACCACTGCCAGCGCTGGGCGATCCAGTAGTCGTGCCAGGCCTC
This sequence comes from uncultured Actinomycetota bacterium, assembly GCA_964418395.1. Lineage (GTDB taxonomy): Bacteria > Actinomycetota > Nitriliruptoria > Euzebyales > Egibacteraceae > QS-5-72-10. The sequence goes on along the minus strand of CAYQMQ010000018.1, from coordinate 8,142 downwards.
GTCGGTGCCGGGCCGCACGAAGTACTCCATCTCCATCTGCTCGAACTCGCGCACCCGGAAGATGAAGTTTCGGGGGGTGATCTCGTTGCGGAAGCTCTTGCCGGCCTGGGCGATGCCGAACGGCACCTTCTGACGGCTGGTCAGCTGCACGTGGGCGAAGTCGACGAACATGGCCTGCGCCGTCTCCGGGCGCAGCCACACCTGCGAGCCGGACTCCTTCGTGGGGCCGACGTGGGTTTCGAACAGCAGGTTGAACTGCCGCGGCTCACCGAAGTCGCACAGCGAGTAGTCGCTGCGCGGGCACTCGTAGGTGGCAGCGTTCCCCTGCTCCACGTGGTCGGCGCGAAAGCGCGCGTTGCAGGTGCGGCACTCCACCAACGGGTCGGTGAAGACCTCGAGATGGCCGCTGGCCTCCCAGACCTTGGGATGCATCAGGATGGACGCGTCCAGCTGGACCACGTCGTCGCGCAGCTGCAGCATCGCCCGCTTCCAGGCCGCCTTGACGTTGTCCTTCAACGCCGCGCCGAGCGGGCCGAAGTCCCACGCGCCACGCAGCCCGCCGTAGATCTCCGAGGACTGGAAGATGATCCCGCGCCGCTTGCACAGCTCGACCACGGTTTCCATGGTCGTCTCGTGCTCGCCGGCCTCGTCGTCGGCGTGGGCGTCGACCAGGTGGGGGGCCACATCGGTGGTCACCGGCGGCGGCTGGTCGGCCGCATCCGGCGCGGCGAGGTCCTCGGCGGTCATCGGGTGGTCCCTTCCGTTCGGGTGCGTCGTGGCACACCGTCGGCTGTGGGCTGCGCGGCCTCGGGCGCGCGCCAGGCTATCGACCCCCTCGCCGCCGCCGCGGCGCATGGGCGCTGACCCGAACGGGTACCCACGGCCCCGCCAGCCCGTTCCGGCCCACCGGCCCACCGGCCACGAGGCGCCCCCTGCCCCCTTTCGAAGCGATCGATCATGTCCCACGAAAGCGATGTGCTGATCGCCGGCGGCGGCTTCGCCGGCGCGTTTTGCGCCCGCGCGCTCGAACGCCGCAACCGTCGCGGGCGTGGGCGGGTGTGGCTGGTCGCGCCCGACAACTTCCTGACGTTCACGCCGCTGCTGTCGGAAGCCTCGGCCGGCAGCGTCGAACCGCGCCACGCGGTCGTGCCGCTGCGCGAGATGCTGCCGGGCACCGAGCTGATGGTGGGCCGGGTGTGCCACGTCGACGCCGACGCCCGCACCGCCGACGTCGTCGACGCCGCCGGCGAGCGGGACACGGTGCGGTTCGGCCAGGCGGTGGTGGCCACGGGCGCCGACCCCGTCATGCCCCCGATCGCGGGGCTGGCCGAGCACGCCCAGACCTACACCTCGATCGAGGACGTCATGCGCCTGCGCAACCGGGTGCTGACCCAGCTCGAGGCCGCCGAGGCCTGCGACGACCCGATCCGACGACGCGAGCTGGCCACGATCACGGTGGTCGGCGGCGGCTACGCCGGGGTGGAGGCGGTGGCCGAGCTGACGTCGCTGGCGCGGACGGCCACCTCCCGCTACCAGCGGGTGCGCGCCGGCGACGTCCGCGTGGTGCTGGCGGAGCTGACCGATCAGCTGATGCCGGGGTTGGACACCGAGATGGCCGCCCACGTGCGCCGCGTGCTCGAGCAGCGCGGCGTGGATGTGCGGCTGGAGACGTCCTTGGCCTCGTGCGCCGACCACTGCGTCGAGCTCGAGGGAACCGGACAGGAGACCTACCGGTCGGGGATCGTCGTGTGGGCCGCGGGCAACAAGCCCGACCCGCTGCCTGCCGAGTCGGGCCTTCCGGTGGACGACGACGGCCGGCTGCAGGCCACCGCCGAGCTGACCGTGCCCGGCCACCCCCACGTGTTCGCCGCCGGGGACGTCGCCGCCGTGCCCGACCCCGACGGCGGCACCTGCCCGCCCACCGCCCAGCACGCGCTGCGCCAGGCCCACACGGTGGCCGCGAACGTCGTCGCCACCCGGCGCGGGCAGGCGCCTGCCCCGTTCGACTACCGCAGCCAGGGTTTCGCCGTGCCGCTGGCCGATCACGAAGCGGCGTTGCGCGTGCGCGGCCGGCTGCTGACCGGCGCGCTGGCGTGGTGGCTGGCCCGCAGCTACTACCTCCTGCTGTTGCCGGGCGCCTCGCGCAAGGCGCGGGTGGCCGCCGACTGGGTGCTGTCGGAGGTCTTTCCGCGCGACACCGCCCAGCTCGGGTCCACTGGCGGCCCGCAGCCCCCGCCGGACTCCGGCTGAGCTCCGCGCCGCCCCGGCACGGCCGCGTGTCGAATAATCGCGCCATGTTCAAATTGTTCGACACACGGCTGGTCGTGGCCTCGGCTTCCGCGGCTTACCCGCGTTTGACCGCGCCGTCGGCGAGGGCGTCAGCGGCCTCGCCGAGGCGCAGGCCGACCACGTCGAGGCGGCGCAACAGCTCGCGCCGCTTGAGCAGGTCGGTGGTGACCTCGTCGGCGGTGAACAGGTCCGCGAGCCCGTCCTGGTAGCGCTCCCGCACGAGCGCGCTGGCTTTGGACGCGCCGAGGGCGTGGCTGACCACCGTCTCGCCGCCCTCGCGGATGCCGGTGACGGCGATGTTGAGCTCGGTGAGGCAGCCGTCGACGGCATCGAGGATGCGCGCGAACCGCTCGTCGGCCACCTCGAACAGCGAGAGCTCGCGCACGAAGTCCTGCAGGTTGTCGAGGACGTCGTCGATGGAGCGCGAGACCCGGAACAGGTCCTCGCGGTCGAAGGGGGTCATCAGGGCGGTGGACAGCGTGTCGACGAGCTGGGCGCGCTCGTCGTCGCCGGCGTGCTCGGCCGCGCTCATGCGCTGTTCCAGCTCGGTGCGGTCGCTGCCGCCCACGGCGGCCTCCTTGGCCAGCATCGCGCCCTCACGCGCGGCGGCGACCTGCCCGGCCAGATGGATGACCAGCTCGCGTTCCACCGAGCCGGTCAGCTCGCCGAGGAAGCGGCGCAGCCCCTTCAGGGGACCCACGCGCGCACCGCGGCGATCAGCGCCGCGGCCCCGGCGCCGCCGGCCACCGCCGCCGGCAGCGTCACCGCCCATGCGATCCCGATCCGTGCGGCCACCTGCCATCGCACCCGTCCTTGTCCTTCGCTGGCGCCGGTGCCGACCAGGCCACCGGCGACCGCCTGTGTCATGCTCACCGGCGCGCCGAGCGCGGCGGTGCCGAGCACCGCCACGGCGGCGGCGGCCTCTCCGACCACCGCGTTCGGTTGCCGCAGCGGGATGACCGCGCCCACCGTCCGGGCATAGCGTGGCAGGCCCACCGTCGCCCCGACGAGGAACGCGAGGGCGCTGCCGACCAGCAGCGGCCACGCCGCCGGCACCCCGGTGGGCGGCGCGTTGGGCGGACCGGCCGGGGCGCCGCCGGCCAGCCCGAGGGCGACGGCGCCCACCGCCAGCATCTTCTGCCCGTCGTTGGCCCCGTAGGCCAGGGTCTGCAACCCGAAGGTGACCTGGTGGGCCCGCGCCAGGAAGCGCGCGGCTCCGCGCGGGGCCGCGAGGTGGCGGGCGAGCCGCGACAGGCCGAAGGCCAGCAGGCCGCCGACGACCGGAGCGGCCACGAAGGCCGCCACCACGGCGAGCACCGGCAGCCACGCGACCGCGGCGCCGGCCACCAGCCCGGCGCCGACCAACCCGCCCACCAACGCCACGGTCAGGCTGGTGGGCAGGCCACCACGGCTCAACGCGAACGTCACCACCACTGCGGCGACCACCGCGGCCAGCATCACCTGCTGGCCGCCGTCGCCGACCCGCACCAGGCGCACGACGAGGGTGGTGGCCACCTCCGTGCCCAACAGCGCGGGGGCCACCGCCACCATCGCCGACAGCGCCAGCAGCGACGCCCCGAGCCGGAGCCCGGCCGCCTTCAGGTTCAGCGACAGCAGCGTGCCGCCGTCGTTGGCACCGTTGATCACGGCGAAGGCGACGGCCACGGCCACGAGCAGCGGGTCGGCGTCGGCGAACACGCCGGCAAAGCCTAGAGCGAGCGCCGGACCTCGCCGCGGCCGCTGGCTCCCCCTCCTGCTCGCGTGGGCCGGCAACGGCATCCTGGCTGGCGATGCCCTCCCCCATCGCCGGGCTCATCGTGTTCGCGGCCTCCGCGGCGGTCCTGGTGCTCGAGATCCTCGCCGGCCGGTTGCTGGCTCCCTACGTCGGCGTGACGTTGGAGACCTACACCGGGATCATCGGCGTGGTGCTCGGCGGCATGGCGCTGGGATCGTGGTACGGGGGGCGACTCGCCGACCGCCTGAACCCGCGGGCGATGCTCGGGCCGATGGTCGTGCTGGGCGGGATCCTCGCTCTGCTGATCCTGCCGCTGGTCACGTTTGTCGGGGCGTCGCTGGCCGGCGCCGGGCCGGTGGCGATCGTGGCGTTGGCCGTGGTCGGGTTCTTCGCGCCGGCCGCGGTGTTGGCCGCGGTGACCCCGACCGTGGTCAAGATCCAGCTCGGCGACCTCGGGCGCACCGGGCAGGTGGTGGGCCGCCTCAGCGCGCTCGCCACCGTGGGGGCGATCGTCGGCACGTTCGTGACCGGCTTCGTGCTGGTGGGCCACTTCCCGTCCCGCACGATCGTGCTCGGCCTCGGGGTGGCGTTGCTGGCCGCTGGGGCCACGCTGTGGTGGTGGCTGCAGCCGCGGACGCAGAGCCATCCGGCGGTCGTGGCGCTGCTGGCGTTGTTGGCCGCCGGGCTCACCGGTGCCACCCCGGTGCCGTGCGACTACGAGAGCGCCTACTACTGCGCCCAGGTCCGCGTCGACGACGACAACCCGTCGGGCCGGGTGCTGGTGCTGGATTCGCTCATCCACGGCTACGTCGATCTCGACGACGCCACCCATCTCGAGTACGACTACGCGCAGGTGTTCGGTGACGTGCTCGGTGTGGCCGCCCCGGAGGGCGAGCCGTTGGACGTGCTGCACATCGGCGGTGGGGCGATGAGCCTGCCGCGCTACGTCGACGCCACCCGCCCCGGGTCGCACAACACCGTGATCGAAATCGATCCGATGTTGGTGGAGCTCGCCAAGGAGGAGTTCGGGTTCGAGCCCACCGACTCGATCGAGGTGATCACCCGCGACGCCCGCGTCGCGCTGCAACACGACATCAACGCCAGCTACGACGTCGTCGTCGGCGACGCGTTCGGCGGGCTGGCCGTCCCCTGGCACCTGACCACGCTCGAGGCCATCCACCAGATCCGCGGGGCCATGACCGACGACGGGATCTACACGCTCAACCTGATCGACCGTCCGCCGATGAACTTCGCTCGTGCCGAGGCCGCCACGCTGGAGGCCGCCTTCGCCCACGTCGCCGTGGTGGGCGCACCGCCCCAGGTCGCGGGCAACGCCGGCGGAAACCTCGTGCTGGTGGCCTCCGACGCCCCCCTGCCGCTCGACGAGCTGCGCGAGCGCATCGCCGCCCGCGACGGGGACGAGGTCCTCGTCACCGGCCGCGAGACGGCGGAGTTCGTCGGCCAGGCGCAGGTGCTGACCGACGACTTCGCCCCCGTCGATCAGCTCATCGACCCGTACGCGGACTGACGCGGGGCGCGGGTGCCGGACGGGTCAGCCCTGGGCAACCAACCGGCCGCTGTCGTCCAAAGCGACGGGGGGAAGCTCCTCTCCGACGAACCGGCGTGACCACCATGCCCCGCTCTCGCGGCGCTCGGCGGGTGTGGTGAAGCGGTAGCGGTACCGTCGCACCCGGACGTAGCGCGGCGCCTTCCCATCGAACGGATCGTCGCGGAAGAGCTTGCGGACCGGCTGGTCGCCCTCCAACAGCTTGGCGAGGAGGGCGACCAGCCACGGGTGAGCTCGCAGCGAGCTCAAGGCCGCGAACCACATGAGCCAGTCCAGCCGCAGATGGTAGGGCGCGATCTGCGGGGGCCGCCGGTACGGGTCGCCGGGCTTGGCTTTGAGCTCGTAGGGGCGCCAGGCGGTCTCGTCCAGCGGGTCGGACGCATCGCTGCCTTCGATGATCAGCTCGTCGCGCGTGCGGGTCACCGTGCCGAAGGCGCCGTAGGTGTTGACCAGGTGCAGCGGCTCGAACGAGGCGTTCATGGCCTGGCGCGACGAAGCCATGTTGCGGACCACCGGCCAGCTCAGCACCGCCACCCCCAGCGTCACCACGATCGTGACGATGTGGAACCACAGCGGCGGCGCGGCCAGCTCGGCGGGCCCGGACACGCCCAGCACGGCTTCGACCACCGGATCGGAGAAGGCTGCCACGGCCAGGACCATCGTCAGCCAGTTGAGCCAGGCGAAGTTGCCGGTGCCCACCAGCCACAGCTGGGTGAGCACGATGACCGCCCCGCCGATCCCCGCGACCGGCTGGGGCAGCACCAGCAGCAGCGGCGCCCCGAGCTGGGCCGCGTGGTTGCCGGCAACCTCCACCCGGTGCCACCAGCTCGGCAGGTTGTGCGCCCGCCAGCTGCTGGGACCGGGAAGCGGCTGGGTCTCGTGGTGGTAGTCCAAGCAGGTCAGCTGGCGCCAGCACGGGTCGCCGCGGATCTTGATCAACCCGGCGCCGAGCTCCACCCGGATGACCACCCAGCGCACCAGTGCGATCAGCAGCATCGAAGGCGCCATCCACGCCGGCCCCAAGAAGATCATCAGGAAGCCGGCCTCGCACAGCAGCGACTCCCATCCGAAGCCGTAGAAGACCTGGCCGACGTTGACGATCGACACGTACAGCACCCACAGGACCGCCCACGCCGCCATCGACGCCCAGATCGGGCCCTGCTCGGACAGCCCGACCAGCGCCACGAGCGACAACGCCACGCCGACCCAGCACACCACTTCGAACAGCCGGTCGGAGTAGCGCCAATGGAACAGGCTGGGCGAGCGGCGGAACGGCACATGCTCGACGAAGCGCGGCACCGGCATGAGCCCGTTCTCGCCCAGCAGCGGGCGGAACTGGTTCAGCGCCACCAGGAACGCGACGAGATAGATGGCGGCCATGCCGCGCTGCAGCACCAGTCGCGCCAGCCAGTAGTTGTCGGCGACGAGCCAGTCCATCGGCAACCCGGTGGTCGGAGGTCGCGGTCAGGGTCGGCGCTGGACGGTCAGCGGCTGCGGACCGTGCCGAACCGGCGGTCGCGGTGCTGGTAGGCCGCCACGCACCGTGCCAGCTCGTGCCGGTCGAAGTCGGGCCACAGCACGTCGGTGAACACCAGCTCCGCATAGGCAGCCTCCCACAGCAGGAAGTTGGATAACCGCTGTTCACCGGAGGTGCGCAGCAGCAGGTCCACGTCGGCGGCCTCGGGCTCGTACAGCCGGGTGGCCACGGCGTCCTCGTCGACGGCATCGGGGCTCACCCGGCCGGCAGCGACGTCGTTGGCGATCGCCCGGGCCGCATCGGCCAGCTCGGCGCGCCCGCCGTAGTTGAACGCGACCTGGAGGGTCATGCGCTCGTTGTCGGCGGTCAGCTCCTCGGTCCAGGCCATCAGGTCGCGCAGCGCGCTCGGCACGCGCGCCTCCCGCCGGCCGACGAACCGCACGCGCACCTCGCGCTCGTCGAGCTCGTGGGCGCGGCGGCGCAACAGGTCACGGTTGAACCCCATCAGGAAGGAGACCTCGGCGGCGGGCCGTTTCCAGTTGTCGGTCGAGAACGCCCACACCGTCACCCGGTCGAGGCCGAGGGCGAGGGCTCCTTCCACGGTGTCGAACAGCGCGGCTTCGCCGGCGGTGTGGCCCGCCCGGCGGGGTTCGCCGCGCGCGGCGGCCCACCGCCCGTTGCCGTCCATGATGATGCCGACGTGCCGCGGCAGGCGGTTGCGGTCGACGCCGTGCGCGGCGGCGAGATCGCCGGCGTCGGTGGCGGCCTCGGTGTCGCCGTGCGGGCGATCCGTCGGCTCCCCGGCTGCCTCGGAGGTCATCGCGGCACGAGCTCCCACGCGCGCAGGGGCGCGCCGAGATGGTGGGTCAGGTAGCTGGCCACCAGCGCGGCGGCCGACCGCCGGGCCGCGCCCGGTCCAGCGACCCCGCCGGCGACCTGCTCCCACGGGTCGTCGGCGAGGCGGCGCAACACGTCGAGCACGCCCTCGCTGAGCGGATCGGACCCGGGCGGGGCGCAGGCCGCGCACAGGCTGCCGCCGGCGGCGAGGTTGAAGGCGGCGTGGTCACCGGGGGC
>CAYQMQ010000017.1:0-17415 GCA_964418395.1 uncultured Actinomycetota bacterium | reverse complement strand
TCCAGGAATCGGACATGGTGTTGGTGCCCGACGCCGACACCGCCGTGGTCGATCCGTTCATGGAGCGCAAGACCCTGCTGCTCAACACGTTCGTCAAGGATCCGGTGACCGGCGAGCCCTACAGCCGCGATCCGCGCTACGTGGCCCAGAAGGCAGAGCAGTACCTCACCGGGTCCGGCATCGCCGACACGGCGTTCTTCGGTCCCGAGCCGGAGTTCTTCATCTTCGACGACATCCGTTTCGACACCAACGCCGGCTCCAGCTACTACTTCATCGACTCGATCGAGGCGCCCTGGAACACCGGCAAGGACGAAGGGCCCAACCTCGGCTACAAGCCGCGGCACAAGGAGGGCTACTTCCCCGTGCCGCCGATGGACCACTTCCAGGACATGCGCTCGGAGATGAGCGCCGTCCTCGAAGCCTGCGGCATCGAGGTGGAGCTGCAGCACCACGAGGTGGGCAGCGCCGGGCAGGCCGAGATCGACGTGAAGTTCGACACGCTGCTGTCGATGGCCGACAAGCTCATGCTGTTCAAATACCTCGTCAAGAACGTCGCGCTGCGCCACCGCAAGTCGGTCACGTTCCTGCCCAAGCCGATCTTCGGCGACAACGGCTCGGGGATGCACACCCACCAGTCGCTGTGGCAGGGCGACGAGCCGCTGTTCTTCGACGAGGGCGGCTACGCCCAGCTGTCGGACATCGCGCGCTACTACATCGGCGGGCTGCTCAAGCACGCCCCCTCGATCCTGGCGTTCAGCAACCCCACAACGAACAGCTACCGGCGGCTCGTGCCCGGCTACGAGGCGCCCGTCAACCTCGTCTACAGCCAGCGCAACCGCTCGGCGGCCTGCCGCATCCCCGTGTACTCCAAGACGCCGAAGTCCAAGCGCATCGAGTTCCGGGTGCCGGACCCTTCGTGCAACCCGTACCTTGCGTTCAGCGCGATGATGATGGCCGGCCTCGACGGGGTGCGCAACAAGATCGAGCCGCCGGACCCGGTCGACAAGGACATCTACGACATGCCCCGGGAGGCGCTCGAGAACCTGCCGTCGGTGCCCGCGAGCCTGGAAGAGGCCCTGTCCGCGCTCGAGGACGACTACGACTTCCTCCTCGAGGGCGGGGTCTTCACCGAGGACCTCATCGAGACCCACATCGAGTACAAGATGGAGGAAGAGATCTCGGCGATCCGGCTGCGCCCCCACCCCCACGAGTTCCACCTGTACTACGACATCTGAGCCCCCACCCGGAGCTCCGAGCACACGGGGGTTCCGGGTCTCAGCAGCCACCGTCCGCTCACGGACGGTGGTTGCTGCTGTTGGAGGACTGGATCCGCATGAGCGGTTGGGATGGCGAGGGCTATCAGCGCCGCATCGAGGAACGCCTGGCCGGCGAGGACCCGCACGGCGAGGTGAGGTTCGTGCAGCGGTACGCCCCCGCTGCGGTGCTCGACGCCGGCTGCGGCACGGGACGGGTCGCGATCGAGCTGGCGCGTCGTGGCGTCGAGGTGGTCGGCGTGGACGTCAGCGACTCCATGCTCTCCACGGCACGGCAGCTCGACCCGACCGTGACCTGGGTCCGCTCGGATCTGGCCGACCTCGACCTCGGCCGTCGCTTCGATGTGGTGGTGATGGCCGGCAACGTGTTGCTGTTCACCGCTGCTGGCACGACGCCGGCGGTGGTGGCCGGCTGTGCCCGGCACGTCGCACCGGACGGGGTGCTCATCGCCGGCTTCGCGCTCGACCGGGACTACGACCTCACCACCTACGACGTCGAAACCGCCGCCGTGGGCCTCAGGCTTGCCGAACGGTACGCCACGTGGGATCGAGATCCGTTCGAGGATGGAAGCGGCTACGCCGTGTCGGTGCACCGCCGAGTCGAGCAACGGTAACGGGGCTGACCCGACGGTCGCACCTGGCCTGGTCTCACGGCGGCAGCCGCCTCACCCCTCTCGGTCCTCCCACAACCCCAGCTCGTTGCCCCAGGGGTCGCGGAAGCCGAGCCAGGTGCCCTCGTCGGTCGGGATGGGCTCGTCGTCGCACGTGGCGCCGCTGTGGCGCAGCTGGCGGTGGCCGGCCTGCAGATCGTCGGTGCCCAACGCCACGCGAGCTCCCGCCTGCCCCGTCGGCACCAGCGACACGCGCTGGCCGCCGCCGTCGAGCTCGGCGACCGTGTGGCCGTCGTGCTCCGCCAGCCGCACCAAGCGGAAGCCGATGACCTCGGTGTAGAAGCGCACGGCTTCATCCACGTCGCCGACACCCAATACGATCTCATGGACGCGCACCGGTTGCTCCGCCTTCGGATTTCGGCTGGCCGTCAGATCTCGACTGACCGCGTGTCGATCAGCCTACCGAACAGGGGCGGGCGGACGACCGCAGGCGGGTCAATCGTCGTAGAAGCAGCGCTCGTGGACCTTGCGCACCCGCCGGCGGGCCCGGGCGAGGTCGTCGACGAACTGCTGGCCCTCGTCGGCGTCGTAACCGAGCACGCGGGCCAGCCGCTGGACTTCGGCCTCGTCGGTGGGGACTATCGCCGTGTCGCGCCGCCCCCGCAGGTAGGCAGCGTTGCGCACCCGGCTCTGCAGCCGCCAGCCCTCCCGCAGCCAGCTGGCCTCCTCCGCCGTGAGCAGCTCCGCTCCGGCCGCGGCCTCCAGACCGGAGAGCAGGCCGGGCACGCGCAACTCGGGGTTGCGGCCCCCGTGGGCGAGCTGCAACAGCTGGACGGTCCACTCGACGTCGCTGAGCCCACCGGGCCCGAGCTTGAGGTCCTGATGCGCCCGGGAGGGGCCGCTCGCGCCGGCGCCGCTGTCCGGCGTCTGGCTGAGCCCGCGCCGTCGTTGCCCGGCCGGACCCCCGGGACGCGGCCGCGTGCGGCGCGTCTTGCCGGGGCCGCCCCCGCTGCGTTCGGCTTCCAGGCGGGCCTTCATGCGCCGAACCGCGTCGAGGCGCTCGCGTGGCGGGTCCGGGGGGTAGACCACCCCTTCGACCAGCTCGGCGAACCGGGCGCCGAGCTCGGGGTCGCCGGCCACCGGGCGCGCTTGGGTCAGCGCCTGGATCTCCCAGTGCTCGGCCCACCGGTCGTAGTAGGTGGCGTAGCTGTCCAGGGTGCGGGTCAGCGGCCCGTCGCTGCCCTCCGGGCGCAGCTTCACGTCCACTTCGAACGCCGCCCCCTCGGGGGTGATCTCACCCAGCAGCCGCAGCAGCTGTTCCACGGCTGCTGACGCCGTCGGGCCGTCGCCCTCGTGGACGAGCATCACGTCGAGGTCGCTGGCATACCCCAGCTCGCCGCCACCGAGCTTGCCCATCCCGATGACCGCCATGCGCAGCCCTTCGGGCACCACCAGGGCGACCGCCGCGTCGAGGCAGGCCTCGGCGAGAGCGGTCAGCTCATGGCCCACATCGACCACGTCGGCCATGCCGCCGAGGTCGCGGACCGCGGTCCGGGCCGCCTCCCGGCGCTTCATCTTGCGCAGCAGGGCGCTGGAACGGTCGGGTTCGTGTCCCCCGCGCAGCCGCACCCCGTCGGCGAGACGCTGGTAGTCGGCGCGGCCCAGCGTGCGCTCGAGCGCCTCCCGGTCGGCCAGCACCGTGAACAGCTCGGGCTGGCGCTGCAGCCACTCCCCCACCACGTGGCTCGAGCCCAGCACGGTGGCCAGCAGATCGCCGACCGGCGGGTTGTCGGCCAGGGTGCGCAGGAACGACGGGCTGGCGTGCAGCCGGTCGGCTAGCCGTCGCAGGGCGGCCAGCCCGCCGTCCGGGTCGGCGCTGCCGGCCAGCGTGGGCAGCAGCGCCGGCAACAGCGTGCGAAACAGCCGGCTGCGGCGGCTCAACCCCGACGCCAGGGCGTCGAGATGGTCGATGGCGGTGCGCGGGTCGGCGAAGCCCAGCGCGGCGAGACGGTCCCGGGCGGCCTGCTCGTCGAGGTTGCCCTCGGTGTCGGCCAGCTGCTCCTCGCGCGTGAGCTCGGCGAAGCGGTCCAGCAGCGGCCGAAAGAACAGCTTCTCGTGCAGCCGACGCACGAACGCCTGGACCCGCTCGTACTCCTTGTCGAACTGCTGCAGCGCCGAGGCGCTCTGGATGGCGCGGAAGCCGACGGTGCGCGCGACCCGCTCGCGCTGGGCGTCGTCGGCCGGCAGCGCGTGGGTGCGCCGCAGCCGCCACAGCTGCAGGCGGTGCTCGACGGTGCGCAGGAACTGGTAGGCGTCGCCGAACAGGGAGGCGTCGCCCTCGTCCACGTAGCCCCCCTGCGCCAGCGCCCACAACGCGTCGAGCGTGGTGGGGCTGCGCAGCGACGCGTCGTGGCGCCCGTGCACCAGCTGCAGCAGCTGGACGGCGAACTCGATGTCGCGCAGCCCGCCGGGGGCCAGCTTCACCTCGCGTGCCCCGTGCCGGCGGACGGCCTTGGACGACTCGACGCGGGCCTTCATCTTCTGGATCTCGGCCACCCGGTCGCCGTCGAGGCGGTCGGGCCACACATGCGGGGCGATCATCTCGGTGAACGCTGCTCCGAGCTCGCGATCGCCGCCCACGGGCCGCGCCTTCAACAGCGCCTGGAACTCCCACTGCTCGGCCCAGCGCTCGTAGTAGCCGGCGTAGCCGTCCAGCGTGCGCACCAGCGGGCCGTCCCGCCCTTCGGGCCGAAGGTTCGCGTCGATCTCGTAGATGCGCCCGTGCGGGGTGTGGGCGCCGAGCACTTGCAGCAGCTGCTCGGCGGCACGGGCGGCCTCGGTGCCCTGCTCGTCGCTGACGAACATCACGTCGATGTCGGAGACGTAGTTGAGCTCGCGGCCGCCGAGCTTGCCCATGCCGATCACCGCCAGCCGGGTCGAGCCGGTCACGTGGTCGCACGTCGCGGTGATCAGGCCCTCGGCGAGGTCGGAGAGCTCCGCGGTGGCCTCCGGCGTGTCGGCCATGCCGAGCAGGTCGCGGGCGGCGATCCGCAACAGCCCCTCGCGCTGGACCCACACCAGCTGCTCGGCCGGGTCCGCGCTGTCCAGCGCGGCCGCGCCCAGGTCGCGCACCGTGGCCACATCCCACGGCTCGAGATCGCCGGCCAGGTGAGCCAGCGCCGTCTCCCGGCGCTGCAACAGCTCGGCGAGCGCCTCGCTGGCCCCCACGATGGTCGCCACGCGCCCGGTCAGGCCGGGCGAGGCCGCCATCCAGCCCCATGCTTCCGGCTGGTCGCGGACCAGCCGCGCCAGCGCCGGCACCGCGTCAGCCGCGTTCGGGGCGCTGGCGATCTCACGCAGCAGCCGCGCCGCGCCCCCGCCGTGGCGGGCCTGGGGCCACAGCTGGAGCTCGGCGAGATCGTCGGCGACCTCGGACAACCCCAGGCGGGCCAGCTCGTGGTCGCTGACCTCGGCGGTGGGGCCGCTGATGCCGGGCATGGCGCTCACCGCGCGTCCGAACTACAGCATCGGCAAGTAACGCTCCACTTCGTAGGGCGTCACCTGCGCGCGGTAGGCGTCCCACTCGACCCGCTTGTTGCGCAAGAAGAACTCGAAGACGTGCTCGCCCAGCGTCTCGGCGAGCAGCTCGGAGTCCTCCATCTCCCGCAGCGCCTCGTCCAGGTTCTTGGGCAGGCTCTTGATGCCCGCCGCCCGCCGCTCGGCGTAGGTCATCTCGAAGATGTTGTCCTCGGCCTCGGCGGGCAGCTCGTAGCCCTTCTCGATGCCGCGCAGCCCGGCGGCCAGCAGCACGCTGAAGGCCAGGTAGGGGTTGCAGGCGGGGTCGGGGGCGCGGAACTCGATGCGCGCCGAGGCGGGCTTGTCGGGCTTGTACAGCGGCACCCGCACCAGCGACGAGCGGTTGTAGCGGCCCCACGACACGTAGACGGGCGCCTCGAAGCCGGGCACCAGCCGCTTGTAGGAGTTCACCCACTGGCACACCACCGCGCACATCTCACGCGCGTGGGCGAGGATGCCGGCGGTGAACTGCTTGGCGACCGTCGACATCCGGTAGGGGTCGGACTCGTCGAAGAACGCGTTGCTGTCGCCGTCGAACAGCGACAGGTGGGTGTGCATCGCGCTGCCCCAGTGCTCGGCCAGCGGCTTGGGCATGAACGTGGCATAGACCCCGCGCTGCATGGCCGTCTCCTTGACCACCAGGCGGTAGGTCATGATGTTGTCGGCCATCGTCAGGGCGTCGGCGTAGCGCAGGTCGATCTCGTGCTGGCTGGGGGCGACCTCGTGGTGGGAGTACTCCACGCTGATGCCCATCTGCTCCAGCTGCTGGATCGCCTGGCGGCGGAAGTCGCTTTGCACGTCCAGCGGTGTCAGGTCGAAGTAGCTGCCGTGGTCCAGCGGCGTGGGGTCATCGGACCCGCGAAACAGGAAGAACTCCATCTCGGGATGGACGTAGCAGGTGAAGCCGAGGTCGGCGGCGTGGGACAGGTTGCGGCGCAGCACCTGGCGCGGGTCGGCGGCGAACGGCTCGCCGCCGGGGGTGAGGATGTCGCAGAACATGCGGGCTGAGCCGGAGTCGTCGGGCAGGACCTGAAAGGTGCCGGCGTCGGGCATCGCCAGCATGTCCGACTCCTGGATGCGGGCGAAGCCGTCCACCGCCGAGCCGTCGAAGCCGATCCCCTCGGTGAAGGCCTGCTCGAGCTCGGAGCTGGTCACCGCCACGGACTTGAGCATCCCGAGCACGTCGGTGAACCACAGCCGCACGAAGCGGATGTCGCGCTCCTCGACGGTGCGCAGCACGTATTCCTGCTGGCGGTCCATGCCTTCCTCCGGACGCCGACGACGGCTCGGCTTTACGCGTGCCCACCGGATCGTATCCGCCGACCGCGGGTGGTGACGGTGCGGCGGCGAGCCCTGCGCCGGCACGCAGAGGGGGCCGGCCGGCCACCTCGGCCGACCGGCCCCCGCGCGGGGACGCAGCGCGGCGCTAGGTGGTGGTCCCCGACGGCGCCTCGCCGACCCCAGCGGCCCCGTTGCCCGCGCCGTTGCCGGCGCCGACCAGCATGCCCTCGGGGTAGCCGAACACGCCGTGCTCGTGAAGGTCGAGGCCCTCCTCCTGCACGTGCTCCTCCACACGCATCAGCCCGACGGCCTTCAGCGGCAGGCACACCAGCGCGGTCGCCGCGGCCACGAAGGCGGCAACGACCACGGTGCCCAGGACCTGCACACCGAGGAAGGAGAGATCCCCGCCGTAGAACACGCCCAGAGCGGTGCCCTCGGCGGTGCCGAACAGGCCGACCCACACGGTGCCGAGGATGCCGCAGACGCCGTGGACGCTGAAGGCGCCCACGGCGTCGTCGATCTTCATGCGCTCGACCAGCGGGATGGACACCGACATGAGGATCCCGGCGGCCACGCCGACCAGCAGCGCGGCGAACGGCGCGACCACGTCAGCACCGGCGGTGATGCCCACCAGCCCGGCGAGGATGCCGTTGCCGGTCATGGCGATGTCGGTCTTGCCGGCCGAGCGCAGCGCGCTGATCGCCGCCGCGGTGATCCCGCCGGCGGCCGCGGCCAGCGCCGTGGTCACCAGCACGGGGCCCACCGCCACCTCGGCGTTGAGCACCGAGCCGCCGTTGAAGCCGAACCAGCCGAACCACAGCAGGAACACGCCGAGCACGCCCAGCGGCGCCGAGTGGCCGGCCAGCATCCGGGGCTTCCCGTCCGCGCCGAACTTGCCGCGCCGCGGGCCGAGGATCGCCGCGGCGGTGAGCGCCGCCGCGCCACCCACGAGATGCACGATCGTGGAGCCGGCGAAGTCGTAGAACCCGAGGCTCTCCGAGAGCCAGCCGCCGCCCCAACCCCAGTGGCCGACGACGGGATAGACGAAGGCGGTCACGATCCCGGCCAGGATCATGAAGCCCCACAGGTGCATGCGCCCGGCCACGGCGCCGGAGATGATCGTCGCGGCGGTCGCGGCGAACACCGCGTCGAACATGAACTCGCTGGACAGGAACGCGTAGTCGCCGAGCTCGGCGCCGTAGGTTCCCGGGATCAGGAAGAACTGGTCGGAGCCCACGATCCCGCCGAGCGACGCGCCGTAGTGCAGGCCCCACCCGATCGCGAAGTAGGTGATGAAGCCCAGCGAGATGACCATCATGTTCTTCATCATGATGTTCGCGGCGTTCGCCGAGCCGGTGAAGCCCGCTTCCAGCATCGCGAACCCGGGGTGCATCAGGAAGACGAGGACCATGGCGAGCAAGAAGAAGGTGGTGTTCAGCGACGTCTGGGTGGCGGCCTCGTCCTGGGCGAGCGCTGGCACCGCCAACAGTACGACGAGGGCGGCAAGCACCCCTGTGACGGTGAGAACCCGTCTGAGCATTTTCGTTCCCTTCATCGAGGGGACCTCCAGTGGCCTCCGCCGGGCGGGACCCAGCGAGCCGGATCGGCATCTGGACAGTGGGCACGGTAGGAAGGGGGTGCTTCGAGACCGTGACCGTCCCGTTTCCGTCCTGTTAAACCTGTCCTCGGCCCCGGGTGCCGCCCTCGACTGACAGGAGCTCGCCCATGCGCGTCGCGCTGGCCCAACTCGACGTCGCCGTCGGCGACGTGACCGGCAACGTCGAGGCGATCGTTGCCGCCTACGAGCAGGCCGTCGGTCACGGCGCCGACGTGATGGTGGCTCCCGAACTGGCGATCACCGGCTACCCCCCGGAGGACCTGCTGCGCCAGCGAACGTTCGTGGAGGCGGCGTCGCAGGCGCTGGACGGTCTCGCCGCTCGGACGGGTTCGTGCGCCCTGGTGGTCGGCGCCGTGGAGGCGATCGACGCGACGTCGCTACCGGCCCGCCCCGTGGCGGCCACCCCTGACCAGCCGCCGCTGGCGAACGCGGCCGCGGTGCTGCGCCACGGGCGCGTCGACGCGATCTACCGCAAGCAGCGCCTGCCGAACTACGGGGTGTTCGACGAAGCCCGCTACTTCGTGCCCGGCGACGCGCCGCTGGTGGTGGACATCGCCGGCACGCCGGTCGGAGTCACGGTCTGCGAGGACCTGTGGGAAGACGGCCCGGTGGCCGCCGCCGTGACGGCCGGCGCCGCGGTGATGGTCAACCTCAACGCCAGCCCCTACCACCGCACCAAGCGCGCCGAGCGCGAGGGGTGGGCCCGCCGGCACGCGGAGCGTCACGGCGTCGCGCTGGCCTACGCCAACGCCGTCGGCGGCCAGGACGAGGTGGTGTTCGACGGCGGCTCGTTCGCGATGGGCTCGGGCGGCACGATCGCCGTGCGGGGCGCCGCCTTCACACCCGACCTGGTGGTCGCCGACATCGTCGACCCGGACGACGTGCGCGGCGTGACGGCATCCGCGTCCCCGCTGGAGCCGCTGGACGAGACGTGGGCGGCGCTGGTGACGGGCACCCGCGACTATCTGCGCAAAAACGGGTTCTCGGCGGCTCTCGTGGGCCTCTCGGGGGGCATCGACAGCGCGCTGACGCTGACGGTTGCCGTCGACGCCCTCGGCGCGACCAACGTCACCGCGTGCACCATGCCGTCACCGCACTCCTCGGCCGGGTCGGTGGACGACTCGAGGGCGCTGGCCGCCAACCTCGGCGTGGAGCTGATGGAGCTGCCGATCGCCACGGTGATGACCGCCTTCGAAGAGATGCTGGCCGAGCCGCTGGCGGGCGAGGACGCCGGGGTGGCCTGGGAGAACTTGCAGTCGCGCATCCGCGGCACCGCGCTGATGACGCTGTCCAACGCCCGTGGCCAGATGCTGCTAGCCACGGGCAACAAAAGCGAGTACGCCGTGGGTTACGCGACGCTCTACGGTGACATGGCCGGTGGTTTCGCGGTCCTGAAGGACGTGCCCAAGCTGTTGGTCTACGAACTTGCCCGGCGCTGCAACAAGGTGGCCGCCACGGAGCTGATCCCGTCCCGCACCATCGAAAAGCCCCCGTCGGCCGAGCTGCGGCCCGACCAGCGCGACACCGACAGCCTCCCGCCGTACGAGGTGCTCGATCCGATCCTCGAAGCCTACGTGGAAGCGGACCGCTCCCCCGGCGAGATCATCGCCGACGGCTTCGACGCCGACGTGGTGCGTCAGGTGGTGGGCCTGGTGGACCGCAACGAGTACAAGCGCCGCCAGGGGCCGCCGGGGGTGAAGATCACCCGGCGGGCGTTCGGCAAAGATCGGCGCATGCCGATCACGCACGCCTGGCGCGGCTGACGGCCTCCGCGCTGGACGCTCCACAACCCCGACGAGTGCCCGATCTTCGTCGCCCGAGCGACCGTCAGCGGCTCCTCAGCTCGACGGCGGCAGGGCCGAGTCCGGTGCGGTCGGTTCCGATGAGCGCGGCGGGTCGGCGAGCCGGCGGTACTGGCCGCGGAAATACGTCAGGGGCGCGTCCAGGTCGCCGATGACCGCCTCCTCGATGACCCCGTCGACGAGCACGGGATAGCCCCGTTGGCTCTCGTCGGCCAGGCGACAGGACGCGCGGGTGCCGACGACCGACAGCACCGGCCCGTAGGCCCCCTGTTCCACGGCGAGGCCGCGAAACGGGCCGCCGGGAACCGGCACCGCGCCGGCGAACCGCTCGGCGAGGTCGCGGTCGGCCTCGGCGAGCACGTGAACCACGAAGCGGCCGGTCGCCCGGATCGCGTCGAGCAGGTCGGCGAGGTCACCGACCGTGCCGAGCACGTGCGGGGGTTCACCCTCGGTCACGATCACCGACGCCACGGTCAGCCCGCAGGCGCCGGGGCCCTCGCCCGCCGTCCACACCGTCACGCCGCTCGCGAGCCGACCGCGGAGGCGGCGGGCGTCCTCGGGTGCCACGTCGGTCACGTATGCCTCCTGCTCGGGCCGCGAGCCTTCCCGCGATCCACCCAGACACTGTCCGACGAGCGTAATCCACCACACCACAGCTCCTTGTGCCACGGCGTGGCCCACCGACACCGGCAGCCGCCGGCCGGGGCGGTCAACCCGACTCGCGGCTCAGCTCGATCGTCACCGGACCGTCGGCCACCAGCTCGATCTCCATGTGGGCGCCGAACACGCCGGTGGCGGTCGGCACGGTCAGCGCGTCGCAGTAGGCCCGGTACAGCCGCTCGCCCTCGTCGGGTTCGGCGGCGGCGACGAACGACGGTCGGCGCCCCTTGCTCGCATCGCCGTACAAGGTGAATTGGCTGATGGCCAGCACTCCGCCGCCGATCTCGGCCACCGACCGGTTCATCCGGCCGGCGTCGTCGGCGAACACGCGCAGGTTCTCGGTCTTGGCGGCAAGCCAGCGCGCGTCCTCGTCGGTGGAGCCCCGGCCGACCCCGACCAACGCCAGCAGGCCGGCGTCGATGGCACCCGCCGGCTCACCGTCGGCATGGACCGCCGCCCGCCGCACCCGTTGCAACACCACCCGCATCGGCTGTCTCCGCTGTCGCATCGCGCCTGCGAGATCAAACGGTAGCCCCGCGCCGCCCGCGGAGCGCCCGCGCGGTCGCACCCGTGCGGCCCAGCCCCGCCGGGGGCACCATTGGCTCACACCCACCCATGACCGCTGGACCCGCCCGCGGGCCGGCAGGAGAGGTGACGCGCCCATGGACGCATCGGACCACACCCGGGCGGTGTCGATCGCCGACCTCGCCCGCTGGAAACAGGACGGCCACCGCTTCGCGGTGCTGACCGCCTACGACTTCCCGACCGCCCGCGTGCTGGACGACGCCGGCATCCCGGTGCTGCTCGTGGGCGACTCGCTGGGCATGGTCGTGCTCGGCTACGACTCGACCGTCCCGGTCACCCTCGAGGACATGCTCCACCACACCCGCGCGGTGGTCCGCGGGGCTCGTCGGGCGCTGGTGGTCGCCGACATGCCCTTCGGCAGCTACCAGGCCAACCAGGACGACGCGGTGGCAAACGCCCTGCGCCTGATGAAGGAGGCCGGCCCCCATGCCATCAAGCTCGAAGGGGCTGGGCAGTCGGTGACGCTGACCGAGCGGCTGGTGGCAGCCGGCGTCCCGGTCATGGGCCATGTGGGTCTCACACCCCAGTCGGTGCACCAGCTCGGGGGCTACCGCGTGCAGGGCCGCGACGAGGCCGCCGCCGAGCGCCTGATGGCCGACGCGCGCGCCCTCGCCGACGCCGGCGCGTTCGCCGTGGTCCTGGAGTGCGTGCCCGCCGAACTCGCTGGCCGGATCACGCGGACGATCGAGCCCCCCACCATCGGCATCGGGGCAGGCGCCGACTGCGACGGCCAAGTGCTGGTGACCAACGACCTGCTGGGCTTGAGCGCGGGATCGAAGCCCCGCTTCGTCAAGGCGTACGCGAACCTCGGCGAGCAGATCTCCGACGCGGCCAAGGCCTACCAGGCCGAGGTCCGCGACGGCGACTATCCCGGCCCCGAGCACACCTACTAGGCTTGCGCCTCCGACGACGGCGTCAGGCGCCGCGGCGAGCGAGCTCGCGGGCCAGCGCGCTGAAGGTGCGCAGCGCGCCGGCGGTGCGCGGGCCGTGCCACGTCAGGGCCTGCCCGTCGACGAGCTCGACCATGGCCCGCTCGGCGCCGAAGGCCGTGCGGGCCGCAGGCACGTCCTCCTCGCCGAAGAGGTAGGGCTCGCTGGGCAACAACACCACCTGCGGAGCCAGCATCAGGCCCTCCTCCAGGCGCGGATAGCGCTCGGCGAAGCCGACCAGGACGTTGGTGAGCCCGCAGGCGGTCAACAGATCGTCGACGTAGGTGGCTGGACCCGCCCCCATCCACGGCTTGCGCCAGATCAACGTCAAGGTCGACAGCGGGGTCACCGGCCGGGTCGCGGCCGCTTCAGCGCGGGCGGCGGCGAGGTCGGCACGCAGCGTGTCGGCGGCCTCCCGGGCCTCCAACGCCTGGCCGAGCTCGGTGAGGAGGGCGTCGACGTCAGCCACCGTGGTCGGGAACGGCGCCACCACCCCCACTCCCGCCGCGTCCAACTGGTCGAGATGGCCGGCGCGGTTCTCCTCGGGGTTGGCGAGCACGAGGTCGGGCTCAAGCCGCAACGCGCCGTCGATGTGGGCGTTCTTGGTGCCCCGCAGCCGCACGGCGTCATCGGGGGCGCCGCGCGTGCAGAAGTCCGTGACGCCCACCAGCCATGCGGCGCGGCCGAGCGCGGCCACCGCCTCGGTCAGGCTGGGAACCAGCGAGACGACCCTCACGCGCGGGTGCGGGTGTACTCGCCGCCCTCGACCGCCCGCGCCAGCACGAACAGCTCGTCGCTGACGCGGTTGAGATAGCGCAGCGGCGCGTCGTCGGGCAGCAACCCGTCGCGGTGCAGCACCACGGTCTCCCGCTCGGCGCGCCGGGCGATGCCCCGGGCCAGATCCAACGCGGCCCCGGCCGGCTGCTGGCCGGGCACCACGAACTCCTCGGGCAGCGGGCAGCGGGCCGTCAGCGCGTCGATGCGCTGCTCGACCCCGTCCACCATGGCATCGGTGACCCGCGAGACCCCTTCCTCCAGCCGATCCCAGTGCTCGGTGAGCGTGGCCAGCTGCGCGCCCACCACGAACAGCTCGCGCTGGATCGCCAACACGGCGTCGTGCCATTCGGGCTGCTCCCGCAACGCCGCCCGGGCCATGCCCAGCGCGCTGACGAGCTCGTCGACGGTGCCGTATGCGGTGGTCCGCCGGTCGTCCTTGTCGACGCGGCCGCCGTACAACAGCCCCGTGGTGCCGTCGTCGCCCCGCCGCGTGTAGACCTTCACAACGCCTCCCCTGCCGATGGGTCGCCAGCCGCGATTGTAAGCCCGCTCCGAGCGGGCGATTGCCCCACCGCAGAGTGGGGAGTAGGGTCAGCCTTGGCCCACCACGATCACCGTCGGCCGCTAGGCTAACCCCACTCCCAGCCGACAACGCGTCCGACGGGTCTGCCCTCGGTGTCGATGTCATCCCAGAGCGAGGTGTCCACCGTCGTGACCACAGCCGCACGAACCGCCTTCCGTGTGCTCACCCAGATCCGAGGGGGCTACGGCGACGGGGTCTTGTACGACGTGCAGCTGCAGTCACGGCACTCCGGCAACCTGCTCTGGGCGTTGACGTTCACCGACGCCGACGAAGCCCAGGCCTTCGAAGCGCAGGTGCGCGACGACTTGGACGAGCTGGACGAGCCGGCGTTCCGCCGCAAGCACGGCGTCCCGGCCACCGCCTGACGACACGGGGGGTCCGGTCACGCCCGCGTCGCCCTCCGCTCCCGCTCACGGCGCCGTGCACACGGTGCCCGTCGCCGCGCGTGTCGAACCGCTGGCGCTCCCGCCGCTGCTGCACCGGCTCGACGTGCCGGGAGCGGCGGTGGTCACCGTCGACGGGTGGCGAGTCGCGGTGGCCGATCCCGTCGCGGTTGTCGACGCCCTCAGCGACCTTCCTGCGGTCGACGCGCTCGGCCCCGCCGAACGCATCGACGATGATCCCCCGCCGCTGGCGGCCGGCTGGGTGGGCATGATCAGCGACGAGGTGTCGCGGCCGTTGCTCACGCTGCCTTCCCACGACGCCCGGCCCACGATCGCCCCACTCCCCGAGCTGTGGTTCGGCTGCTACGACGCGGCCCTGATCGTGGCCCCCGACGGGCGTGCCTGGGGGGCGGCCGCCGACATCGCCGCCAGCGGCCCTGCGGCCTCCGCCTCTGACCGCGCCGAGCGATGGGCGCGATGGGCCGAACGGGGCAGCCGCCGCGACCAGTGGAGCACCCCTCCCGCCGCCGGCTCGGCGGCCCGCCCCGGCGGCGCCGGGATCCCCGGCCAGTGGCCGCGCAACGGCGATGAGTGCCTGACGTCGACGCCGAAGTGGAGCCTGCCCGACGCTGAACATCGGGCGGCGGTGCGCCAAGCCCAGGAGTGGATCGCCGCCGGCGATTGCTACCAGATCAATCTGACGGCGCAGGTGGCCGCCGCGTGGCCGGGCACGGCCGCAACGCTGGCGGAGACGCTGTGGCAGGCCAGCCCGGCCTCTCACGCCGCCTTCCTGCAGCTGCCGGCCGGTGTGGGGGTCGTGTCCATCTCGCCGGAGACGTTCCTGAGGGTCCGCCAGCGCACCGCGGCGGTCCGCCCGATCAAGGGCACACGCCCACGCCGGTCCGACCGCGCCGCCGACACCGCCAAGGCCCGGGAGCTGCGGAACTCGGCCAAGGACGCCGCGGAGCACGTGATGATCGTCGACCTCGAACGCAACGATCTCGGGCGCGTGTGCCGCACCGGCACCGTGCGGGTATCCGAACTCGCCGCGCTCGAGGCTCACCCCAGCGTGTGGCACCTGACCAGCACGGTGACCGGGGAGCTCGACGAGGGCGTCGGGGTCTGCGAGCTGGTGCGCGCGACCTTTCCCTCCGGCTCGATCGTCGGCGCGCCCAAGCGCATGGCGTGGCAGCGCGCCAGCGAGCTGGAGCCGGTTCGGCGCGGCGTGTACTGCGGCTCGATCGGCACGATCACCCCACGCGGGGTCGACCTGTCGGTGGCGATCCGCACGGCGGTGGTGCACGACGGCTGGGCGTCGTATGGCACCGGCGGTGGGATCGTGGCCGACTCCGACCCGGGCGAGGAACGTCAGGAGACAGTCGACAAAGCGCGGCCATTCCTGGACGCGCTCGCGCAGGCCTCGGCGCGAGAAGCGCTGCCCTGAGGCTGCCCTGAACAGGATGAAGACAGCGAGGACGCCTCCGCTCCCGAGCCGGTCGGATCTAGACGTCGAAGCCCTCGAGGCGCAGCGAGGTGACCACCTTGTGCCGCATGTTGATGGCCATCTGCACCGCGGTGATCTCCTCCACCGGCCGGCTCAGGCGGAGCGGACCGACGTGGACCGGGCGCAAATCGGGCATGCTGCTCACCAACTCGGCGCTGGTCTCTCGGGCCTCGGTGTCGTTGCCGGTGATCAGGATGTCGCCGACCAGCGGGGTCGGCGCGGCTAACAGCTTGCGGGCCGCGACGTTCTGGAACGCGCCGGCCACCCGTCCGCCCGGCACGAGCCGTTGGAGCCTTTCGCTGGCCGAGCCCTCCTCGACCGGCACGGGGCGTGGGCCGTCGTCGTCCACGGTCACCGGGCTGATACACGACACGATCGTGCGGCCGTCCAGCCGGTCGGCCAGCGGCTCGACCGCGGCGTCCATCCCATCGAAGGGCACGGCCACCACGACCACGTCGCACTCGACGCAGGCCGCGTAGTCACCGCTGTCGATGTCCCCGGGGTTGGCGTCCGACGCCCCGGGAGCTGCCAGGGCCTCTTTGAGCTGCTGGGTCAGCTCGGCGGCGGCGTCAGCGGCCCGGCCCGCGTCGCGCGACCCGACGCGCACCGGGTGTCCGGCCAGCGCCCAGCGCAGCCCGAGACCGCGGCCTTGCTTGCCGGTGCCGCCGAGGATCCCGATCGATCGCACTGTGCCCTCCCGTGTTGCCCGCGGGCGTGCCCGTGACGTGCTGGCCGGTGTGGCGCTTATGCCATGCCGGCTTGTTCCTGCTCGGACACCTCGTCGTCCTCGCGGCCCTCCGAGTCGGTGTCGTCGCCTTGGACTGGGGTGTCGCCGCGCATCGCGTCACCCATCGATGCGGTCGTCGTGGGCTGAACCGCGCTGCCGCGCAGCATGGCCCGCTCCTCGGGGCCCACCGCGCCGCGAATGGCCCCGAGCGCCTCCTCGCCGCTGATCGCCTCCTTCTCGACCAGCAGGCGCACCATGGCGTCGAGGCCGGGGCGCAGGCGCTCGAACTCGTGACACACGGCGTTGAGCGCTTCGGTGAGGATCTCGCGGACCTCTTCGTCGATCAGCTCCGCGGTGCGGTCGGAGTACTCCTGCTGGCGGGCGAGGTCCTCGCCGAGGAACACCTGCTGATCGTCGCCGTAGCCGACCGGGCCGAGCTTGCCCATGCCGAACTCGCGGATCATCGACCGGGCCAGCCGGGTGGCCTGGACGAGGTCGTTCTGGCCGCCGGTCGTCGGCTGGCCGAGCACCACCATCTCCGCCGCGCGCCCGCCCAGCATCACCTTCAGCCGGGCGTCGAGGTAGCTGCGCAGGTAGATGTGCTGCTCGTCGGTGGGCAGCTGGGTGGTCACGCCGAGCGCCTGGCCCACCGGCAGGACGCTGACCTTGTAGACAGGGTCGGCCTCCTCTTCCAGGAACGCCGCGAGCGCGTGACCACCCTCGTGGTACGCGACGGTTTCCTTCTCCTCCTCGTCGAGGAGGAGGCTGGCACGTTCCCGCCCGATCGTGACGCGCTCGCGGGCGGCCTCGAGATCGCTCATCTCGATGACGTCGCGGCCGCGGCGCACGGCGATCAGGGCGGCCTCGTTGACCAGGTTCTTCAGGTCGGCGCCGGCCATGCCGGGGGTGGCGCGGGCCACCACGGAGAGGTCGACGTCGTCGCCGACCGGTTTGCCCTTGGTGTGCACCCCCAGGATCTCGGTGCGCTCGTCGATGGTGGGCAGCGGCACCACGATCTGCCGGTCGAAGCGACCCGGCCGCTGCAGCGCGGGGTCCAGCACGTCCGGCCGGTTGGTGGCGCCCATCAGGACGATGCCCTCGGAGC
>CAYQMQ010000016.1:0-17683 GCA_964418395.1 uncultured Actinomycetota bacterium | reverse complement strand
ACGTCTACAACCTGGTGACCAAGCGGGCGGCGGCCTACGAGGACGCCACCGTCGAATGGATCGACGGCAACATCGGCTCCAAGGTCACGATGAAGTACCCGTCGGTGCACCTGATGGGTCGAGGCGCCCGTGGCGAGGTGCTGAGCGTTGCCTTCGCCGGCGAGGATCAGCACCAGGACGCCGGCGCGAAGATGATCCACCACGCCCCCGACACGAGCTCGAACATCGTGTCGAAGTCGGTGGCCAAGGGCAGCGGCCGGACGAGCTACCGCGGCCAGGTCGCGATCCACGAGGGCGCCAACCGCGTGAAGTCCAACGTGGTCTGCGACGCGCTGCTGCTGGACGAGCACGCCCGCTCGGACACCTACCCGTACATGAACATCGAGGAAGAGGATGCCCAGATCGGGCACGAGGCCTCGGTGTCCAAGATCGGCGAGGAGCAGCTGTTCTACATGCAGTCGCGCGGCATCGAAGAGTCCGAGGCGCTCGCGATGATCGTGCGCGGCTTCATCGAGCCGATCTCCAAGGAGCTGCCGATGGAGTACTCGGTGGAGCTCAACCGGCTCATCTCGCTGTCGATGGAGGGCTCGGTCGGCTGACGCCGGCCGAAGCTCCCTCCCCGGGCCGCGCCCGCGCCCCCCGGTCACACCGGCCGGTCGTGTCACGGCACGGCCGGCGTCGGCCCGGTGGGCCGCCGCGTCGCCCCGATCCCCGTCTGCCCCACTGTCAACAGGAGCCAAGGTGACCGCGACCTTCGTGCCTGTCGAGCTCAGCGAGTCCGACGTGCTCACGCTGTCAAGCGAGCACGGCGAACCCGACTGGCTGCGGGACCGCCGCCAGGAGGCCTTCAAGGCCTTCAGCGATCTCGACTGGCCGAACAAGAAGATGGAAGCGTGGCGGATGACCGATCCGAAGCGCTTCGACCTCACCCGCTCGGTGGTGCGCCAGGCCGGCCCGACCCCGGCGGAGACCGCGAGCATCGTGGCCGGCGCCGGCGAGCTGGCCGCCAGCGCGGTGCTGTCCGACGGCGGGCTGCGAGACGTCGACGTCGGAACGTCCGGGGTCGTGATCGGTGACCTGTCGGAGGCGGCCAGCGGCGAGCACGCCCACGTCGTGGAGGCCGAGCTGGGCCAGACCATCGGCGCCGAGGGCAAGTTCGAAGCGCTCAGCCTCGCCGCCTTCGGTTCCGGCGCGTTCGTCTACATCCCGCCGGACACGGAAGTCGAGCGCCCCATCGCGCTGACGGTCCACGCCGACGCCGACGGGACCCATCTGCCCCGCGTGCTGGTGGTCGCCGACCGTCACGCGCGGGCGTCGGTGTACGTGGCCTACACCGGGGACGCCGAGGCCACCGTGATCGACACGGCCGAGTTCGTCGCCCGCGACGGGGCGGCCCTCGACGTCGTCACCGCCCAGCAGTGGGGGCTGACCGTCGATCAGGTGTCGACGCGGCGCGGCCGGGTGCTGCGGGATGCGAGCTACCGCCACCTCGAGGTGACCCTCGGTGGCAAGACGGTCTACCTGCGCCCGGATGTCGAGCTCGCCGGCGAAGGCGGCGCGGGTGAGCTGCACGGGGTGTACTTCGTGGAGGGCGGCCAGCACGTGGAGCACCGCTCCCTGATCCACCACACCGCCAGCCACACCTCGTCGGAGTCGCTGTACAAGGGGGCGTTGCAGGGCAACTGCCGGGCGGCCTGGTACGGCAACATCCGCATCGAGGCCCACGCCAAGCAGACGACCGCCGACGAGACCAACCGCAACCTGATCCTCTCCGACGACGCACGCGCGGACTCGATCCCGTGGCTGGAGATCCTCACCAGCGATGTCGCCGGCTGCGGCCACCACAGCTCGATCGGCCAGATCGACGAGATCCAGCTGTTCTACCTGCAGGCGCGTGGCATTCCGCGCGGAGAGGCGTTGAAGATGCTGGTCTATGGCTTCTTCAGCGAGGTCACCGACCGCATCCAGCTTCCGGGCGTCACCGACACCGTGCTCGAGGAGCTCGCGACCAGCATCGATGCGAACGCCATCATCCTCACCGACCCGCGGAGGGCTGGCTGATGGGATGGACGCGCGTCAGCGAGGTGGACGAGCTGCCGGTCGGCGCCGCCACGAAGGTCGAGGTGGACGGCACCCCCATCTGCGTCGTGCGCCTCGATGAGGAGACCGCCAAAGCGGTGCACGACACGTGCAGCCACGAGGACGAGTCCCTGCACGAAGGCTGGGTCGAGGCCAACGCGATCGAGTGCCCCGCGCACGGATCGGTGTTCGACCTCGACACCGGCGAGCCGAAGTCCCTGCCGGCCACCGAACCGGTGCCCGCCTACGTCGCCAAGATCGCCGATGGCGTGATCTGGGTGGACCCCGAGCAGCAGCTCAACGAGGCCGGCGAACCCAGCCATTGACAGCCCCAAGACCGGACTCCTGGGAGCCGGACGTCCCCGCCGGCGAGATGACGAAGCCGCCCAGACCAGAGGAGCCACAGACCCCATGGCCGAGCTGAAGATCGAAGGACTGACCACCGAAGCCGAGGGCATCCCCATCCTGCAAGGCGTGGACCTGACCATCCGGTCGGGCGAGATCCACGCGATGATGGGCCCCAACGGGTCGGGCAAGTCGACGCTTGCCTACGCGATCATGGGCCATCCGAGCTACACGATCACCGGCGGCTCGGTGACCCTGGACGGCCAGGACGTGCTGTCCATGTCCCCCGAGGAGCGCGCCAGCCTCGGGCTGTTCCTCGCGATGCAGTACCCCACCGAGATCCCCGGCGTGAGCCTGACCAACTTCCTGCGCACCGCGGTGAACGCGGTCCGCGGCGAGGAGACGCCGGTGCGCCAGTTCATGAAGGAGCTGCGCGAGCAGATGACGGACCTGGGCATGGACGAGAAGTTCCTGCAGCGCAATGTCAACGAGGGCTTCTCCGGCGGGGAGAAGAAGCGCTTCGAGATCCTGCAGCTCGCCTTGCTCAAGCCCCGGTTCGCCGTGCTCGACGAGACCGACTCCGGCCTGGACGTCGACGCGCTGCGGATGGTCAGCCACGGGGTGAACGCGATGCGCGGCCCCGACCTCGGGGTGTTGATCATCACCCACTACAGCCGCATCCTCGAGTACGTCAAGCCCGACTACGTGCACGTGCTGTTGGACGGCCAGATCGCGAAGTCCGGCGGCGCCGAGCTCGCCGACGAGCTCGAGCGCACCGGCTACGAGCAGTTCCGCGAGGTCGTGGCCTGAGTTCGGCTCGGGCCGCGCCGCAGCCCAGGAGCCGGGGGATTTCCCCTCGGCTCGTCGAAGGGGGGAGCGCGACCGCCTAGCATGGGCGGTGGCGCCCACGTATCAGGAGCTCGCCATGTTCGATGTCGCGACGGTGCGCAAGGACTTCCCCATCCTCGAGCGGGAGGTCCACGGCCGCCGGCTGGCGTATCTGGACTCAGCGGCGACCTCCCAGACCCCACAGCAGGTCGTGGATGCGTGCGCCCGGATTTACGCGGAGTGCAACTCCAACGTCCACCGCGGCGTTCACGCCCTCGCCGAGGAAGCCACCGAAGCCTATGAGTCGGCCCGCACGGCGATCGCGCATTTCGTCGGCGCAGACCCCAACGGCGTGGTGTTCACCAAGAACGCCAGCGAAGCGTTCAACCTGATCGCCTACAGCTACGCCCGTCACCGGCTCGGTGAGGGCGACATCCTGCTGTCCACCCAGATGGAGCATCACTCCAACATCGTGCCGTGGCAGCTGGTGCAGCCAGAGGCCGGCTTCGAGCTGCGCTACGTGCCGGTGACCGCCGACGGCCAGCTCGACCGGGAGGCCTTCGACGAGATCGTGGCCACCGGGCGCGTGAAGCTGTTCGCCGTCACCGCCATGAGCAACGTGCTCGGCACCCTCAACCCGGTCGCCGACCTCGCCGCCGCGGTGCGCGCGGCCAACGACGACGCGATCGTCGTCGTCGACGGCGCCCAGAGCGTGCCCCACGTGGGCACCGACCTCGCCCAGCTCAACGCCGACCTGCTGTGCTTCTCGGGCCACAAGATGCTCGGGCCGACCGGCATCGGCGTTCTGGCCGGCCTGCCGGAGCTGTTGGAGTCGATGCCGCCGTTCCTGGGCGGCGGTGAGATGATCCTCGACGTGACCCTGGAGGGCTCGCGGTTCAAGGAGGTGCCCTACAAGTTCGAGGCCGGCACCCCGCCGTACGTCGAGGCGATCGGCCTCGGCGAGGCCGTCGCCTATCTCGAGCGCCTGGGCATGGACAACGTCCGCGCCCACGAGATCGAGCTGTTGCAGCACGCCCTGCCGGCGCTGCGCGGCGTCGAGGGCGTGAGCGTCCACGGCCCCGCCGACCCCGCCCAGCGCGGCGCGGCGGTGAGCTTCTCGGTGGAGGGGCTGCACCCCCACGACCTCGGCACGGTCATGGATCGCGAGGGCGTGGCCGTGCGCGCCGGCCACCACTGCGCCAAGCCGCTGATGCGCGCGCTGGGCACGTCGGCCACCACCCGGGCATCGTTCTACGTGTACAACACCCTCGACGAAGTCGACGCGCTCGTCGAGGCCATCCAAGCCACCCAGCGGTTCTTCCGCGCGTAGGCCGCAGACGAGGAGGCGCCGGTGTCGCTCGACGACCTCTACATGGAGATCATCCTCGACCACTACCGCAACCCGCGGAACCGGTCGAGCGAGCTCGAAGGCCACGACGTGCACGTGCACCACTCGAACCCGCTGTGCGGCGACGAGCTGGACCTGTGGGCGCGGGTGCGTGACGGCACCGTGGATGGGGTGTCCTTCGACGGCGACGGCTGCTCCATCTCCATGGCCAGCGCCTCGGTGATGACCGAAGCCGTCATCGGCCGCGAGGTGTCCGATGCGGAAGACCTCGCCGAAGCCTTCCGCCTGATGATGCACGGCGAGGGCGTCACCCGTGAGGACGACCTCGGCGACGGGGTGGTGTTCGAGGGCGTCGCCAAGTTCCCCGTGCGCGTCAAGTGCGCGCTGCTGGGCTGGATGGCGCTCAGGGACGCGCTGAGCACCCACCGCGAGGGTGGCGAGGCTCACAGCGTGACGTACGAGTAGGGTGGGAACAACGGAACCCCCGAGCGAGGAGAGCCTCCCGTGAGCGAGACGGAGACCATGCACGAGTGGCCGGCGGACACGTCGGCCCCCGCCAGCGGGGACGGCGACCTCGCCGACGTGCCGGTCGACGAGCACGGCATGGCGACCGAGGACGCCATGCGCGAGGCCCTCAAAGCCGTCATGGACCCCGAGATCGGCATCAACGTCGTGGACTTGGGCCTGCTGTACGAGATCGCCCGCAGCCCCGAAGAAGGCAACGCCCACGTCACGATGACGCTGACCTCCATGGGGTGCCCGCTGACCGAGCTGATCCAGCAGCAGGTGTCGATGATCCTCGAGCGCCTGCCCGGCGTCGAGCACGCCGAGGTCGAGTTCACCTTCACGCCACCGTGGAGCACCGAGATGATCTCGGACGACGCGCGCGAGGAGCTGCGCGCCATGGGCTTCATGGTCTGAGTGTGGTGGGGGGCGCGCTCAGGGCGCGCTCCGCTCCGTGCCAGCCTGGCCTACCCAAGTCGCTCCGCGCCCCCTGAGCGCGCCCGCAGCGCGTTTCAGCTCATGCAGGTGGCACCGCTGGGGTTCTCAGGGTTTCCACCGCCCTGCTGGCTGCGCGGGCGCTGCCAGTGCGTTGAACTAGGGAGTTGACGCTCTGACGCCCGACCCGTCTTCCGACAAGGACGCGCCCATGGAACCGATCATCGCTGAGCCGGCCTCGCTCTCCAACGAGGAGATCCGTCGTTACAGCCGGCACGTGATCATGCCCAACGTCGGGGTGGAGGGCCAGGGGAGGCTCAAGGCCGCCAAGGTGTTGCTGATCGGCACCGGTGGGCTGGGCTCACCGCTGGCGATGTACCTCGCCGCTGCCGGCGTCGGCACGATCGGGCTGGTCGACTACGACGTGGTGGACGACACCAACCTGCAGCGCCAGGTCATCCACGGCACGGCTGACGTCGGCCGGCGCAAGACCGAGTCGGCGCGCGACACGATCCTGGATCTCAACCCCCACGTCGACGTCCGCATCCACGAGACGTCGCTGACCAGCGACAACGCCCTCGACATCATCGACGATTACGACCTTGTCATCGACGGCACCGACAACTTCCCCACCCGCTATCTGGTCAACGACGCCTGCGTGCTGTTGGGCAAGCCGAACGTGTACGGCTCGATCTTCCGCTTCGACGGTCAGCTGGCGGTCTTCTACGCCAAGGAAGGGCCGTGCTACCGCTGCATGTTCCCCGAGCCACCCCCGCCGGGCATGGTGCCCAGCTGCGCCGAAGGCGGCGTGTTCGGCGTCATCTGCGCCACGATCGGTGCCGGCCAGGCCACCGAGGGCATCAAGCTGCTCGCCGGCCTCGGCGAGCCGCTCGTGGGCCGCATGCAGATCTACGACGCGCTCGAGAGCCGCTGGACCACCGTCAAGGTCAACAAGGACCCGAACTGCCCGGTGTGCGGCGAGAACCCCACCGTCACCGAGCTGATCGACTACGAGGAGTTCTGCGGCATGCCCGCCCACGACCGGGCCGACGAGACGCCGTTGGACCCCAACGAGGAGGTCACGCCCCAGCAGCTGCAGCGCGCGCTGAACGAAGGGGTCCCCGTCATCGACGTGCGCGAGCCCCACGAGTACGAGATCGCGCGCATCCCCGGCGCCGAGCTGATCCCCCTGGGCGAGCTCAGCCAGCGCACCCCCGAGCTCGATCCGAACCAGCCGTTGCTGCTGCACTGCAAGTCGGGCGGGCGGTCCAAGCAGGCGCTGGACTTCCTGCGTGACAAGGGCTTCTCCGACGTCAAGCACCTCAAGGGCGGCATCGAGGCCTACGCCGAAGAGGTCGACGGCTCGATCCCCACCTACTGAGGATCGGGGGCCGTCGGGCTCAGGCGCGGGTGTCCTCCGGGGTCGGAACGACGGCCACCCGCGCGATGCGTTGGCCTTCCACGGCTTCGACGGTCAGCACCGCCCCGGTGGTCGACACTTGCTCGCCGGGATCGGGCAGGTGACCGAGCTCGGCGAGCACGAAGCCGGCCACCGTCTCCCACTCGCCCGCGGGAAGCTCCACGCCGGTCTCCGCGGCGAGCTCGTCGGGCCGCCACGAGCCGGGCACGACCACCGTGCCGCCGGTCCGACGGCGCAACCTGCCGACCCGGACGTCGGATTCGTCCTCGAACTCGCCGATGAGCTCTTCGATCAGGTCCTCGAGCGCCACTAGGCCCGACACGGACCCGTACTCGTCCACCACGAGGGCCACGTGCTGACCCTCGGCCCGCATCTGGCGCATCAGGTCCTCGGCCCCGCGTGACTCCGGGACGATCAGCGCGGGCCGCGCCAGCGACGCGGCGGTGGTCTCGGCTCGCCGCTCGTCGGGGATCGCCAGCAGATCCTTGACGTGCACCACGCCGACGAGGTCGTCGAGGTCCTCGCCGTACACCGGCAGCCGCGACCGGCCCGAACGGCACGCCACCGTCTCGATCTCGTCCACGTCGGCGTCGGCGGACAGCGCGAGGATGTCGGGCCGGGGCAGCATCGCCGACTCCGCGTCGAGCTCGGTCACCGACAGCACCCGCCGCAACAGCTGCTGCTGGTCGTCGGGCAGGCGCCCCCGCTGGCCTGACTCGGCGACCACCCGCAGCAGGTCCCGCGGATCGTGGACGATCGCCCGCTCCACCACCGGCTCCACGCCGACCGCGCGGACCACCCCATTGGCGGCGGCGTTCAGCAACAGGATCAGCGGGCGGAACGCCCACGTGTACGCTCGGAACGGCCACGCCAACCCGAGCGCCATCCGCTCGGGGTTGGCGATCGCCCACGTCTTGGGGGCCATCTCGCCGACGACCATGTGGAGAAACACCACGATCGCCAGCGCGATGCCGAAGGCCACCGCCGCCCGGGCGGGGTCGGGGAGGCCGGCCACGCCGAGCAGCTGCGCCAACCAGCGGGCGACGGCGGGCTCGGCGATCGCGCCCAGACCGAGCGACGCCATCGTGATGCCGAGCTGTGCCCCGGCCAGCATGACCGACAGCTCGCGCACGCCGGCCAGCGCCGACTTGGCGGTGCGGCGCCCCTCCGCGACCAGCTGCTCGAGCCGGGAGCGCCGCGAGGCGAGCAACGCGAACTCGGCGGCCACGAAAAAGCCGTTGGCGATCAGCAACCCCACGGCGATCACCACCGGAGCCACGCCGGCGACCGGCGGCTCTTCCCCGACAGCGGCGAGCGCAACGAGCTGGCTCACGACGGCGGCCTTCCCGCCAGCCACACGCGCCCGACGGCGTGGCCCTCGGTGCGCAGCACGCGCAACGTGACCCCGTCGACCTCCACGGTGTCGCCGGGAGAGGGCAGGCGACCCAATCGGGCCATGACCAGCCCGCCGACGGTCTCGTAATCGCCCTCCGGCAGGGCGATGCCGGTGTCTCGCGCCACCTCGTCCGGCCGCCACGAGCCCGGCACGATGTAGGCGCCGCTGGGCTGGGGGATCACCCGCGGCTCGGCACGGTCGTGCTCGTCGCGGATCTCGCCGACGAGCTCCTCGACCACATCCTCCAGGGTGATCAGCCCGGCGGTGGCGCCGTGCTCGTCGACGACGATCGCCAGCGGCGAGCGGTCGCGGCGCAACGCGGCCAGCAGCGGCACCAGCGTGCTCGTCTCCGGGACAACCAGCGGCTCGCTCGCCAGCGAGCTGACCGGGGTGGTGGCCCGTTGGCTCGGGGGCACGCACAGCACGTCCTTGGCCTGCACCACGCCGACGATGTCGTCCACGCCGTCGGCGGTGACGGGCAGGCGGCTGCGGCCGGAGGCCACCGCGAGCTCGCGCAGCTCCGCGGCGGTGGCATCAGCGGACACCGACACCAGGTGCGGGGCCGGCACCATGACCTCGGCCACGCGCCGCTCGCGGAACGTCAGCGCCCGCTCCAGCACGTCGGCCTGCTCGTCGGACAGCGCCCCCGCCGTCTCGGACTCGCCGATCAGCTGCACCAGCTCGCCGGCGTCCACTCCGGTGTCGAGCTCCTCGGCGGGCTCGATGCCCGCCCTGCGCAACAGCCCGTTGGCGGCGCTGTCGAACACGCGGATGAGCGGACCGGCGACGATCAGGAACACGTGCATGCCGCCCCCCAGCGCCCGCGAGAACACCTCCGGCCGCGCGATGCCGAGGTTCTTGGGAGCGAGCTCGCCCACCACCATCTGCACCGCGGTGGACACCAGCACGCCGGCGATGATCGCCACCGCATAGCTGGTGCCTCCCGGCAGTGGGCCGAGCTCGGTCAGCGGCAGGAGCAAGCGGCTGAACAGCGGCTCGGCCACCGCGCCCACCAGCAGGCTCGTCGCGGTGATGCCCAGCTGTGCCCCGCTGAGCATGAACGACAGGCGCGACTGCACCTCCAGGGCACGACGGGCACGGCGGTCGCCCCCGTCCGCCTGCGCCTGCAGCACCGTGCGGTCGGCGGCGACGAACGCGAACTCGCCGAGGACGAACCAGCCGTTGGCCACGATGAGCAGGACCATCGCGGCGAACCCGAGGATGAGGTTCACCGCCGGTCACTCGCCTCCGTCGCCGGGTTGGTCGGACTCGCCGCCGTCCTCGTCGTCCCCGGCGTCCTCGGGTGGCTCGGAGTCGCGGGTGCCGACTTCGACGATCCGTGGTTGGGCTTGATAGCGGGTGGTGACCGGCTCGCGCTCCTCGGTGCCGTCGGGGAAGCGCAGCACCCGGGTGACGGTGATCGTGAAGCCGGGCCGGCCGGACTGGATCACCCGCTCCTGCCCTTCGGGAAGGTCATCGGTTTCTTCGCGTTCGGTCGGCGGAGGGGTGACGTCGCGGCGCTCGCCGGCGATGCTGTCGACCTCCACCCACTCGGTGCCCCACATCGACACCGTCACCGACGTGCTCGTCGACGACGTCGTCACCAGCAGCCCGTGCGGGCTGTTGTTGCGGATCGCCAGCTCCACGTGGGGGTAGTCGATCGTCGCCTCGCGGCCCACGGGATAGCGGCTGATGTAGTACGAGTGCGGCTTGAAGTCGATGAACTCGTAGCCGCCGAAGTACGCGGCGTTGTAAAAGGTCGTCGCGAACTGGCTGACCCCGCCGCCGACGTCGCTGACGAACTCGCCGTCGAAGATCGCTCCGCCGTCGGTGAACCCCTTCTCACGGGTGCGCGGGCCGACGTAGTCGTTGAGGCCGAGGGTCTCGCCGGGCTCGATCAGCGCCCCGTCGACGATCTCGGCGATGCGCCGGATGTTCTGCACGCGGCTCTGCCCGGCCGTGAAGTAGGTGGTGAAGCTCGCCACCTCCTCGGTGATGTTCAGCTGCTCGGCATCGGCGGTGGTGCGATCGGGTTCGCGCACCTCGCCGGCGAGCTCCCCCGAACGGTCGCCGTCGCCGGTGGCGAGCTCCAGCAGCTGCTGGGCAGCCATCTCAGCGTCGAAGGCGAACCCGTCCTCGGAGGGCACAACCTGTGGCGAGCCGCCGGACATGCGCACGTCGGCGTTGACCGGCTCGCGGCGGACGGCCTCGACCACCTCGCCGGCGATCTCCTCCACGGTGTCCGCGTCGATCGTGAGCGACAGGTCGCCGTCGCCGCTGCGCTCGACCCGCAACGCCGAGGCGAGCTCAGCCGGTTCCACGCGCCAGACCACGTCGCCGCGCGAGAGGGTGATCGGCTCCGACAGCGCCCGCTCCGCCTCGGTGGCCAGCGCCTCGACCTCCTCGCGGGTGGTCTCGGGCTGTATCGGTTCGGCGTCGACGTCGACGGGCGTGGTGGCTTCTCCGAGCAGCACCGGCCGCACCGCCTCGGCGAGCGCGCCGGGCTCGACGACTCGGCCGGCCTCCGGAAACACTGGTTCGACGGTGGTCCCGGTGAACTCCACATCGCCCTCGACCGGCTCCTGGGACAGCTCGGCGGCGACGTCGTCGGCGCGGGCGGCCAACGCCTCGTCGTCCACGGTGACCACCGGCGCCACGGCCAGCGTGTCCCAGAACGCCCGCACCTGGTCGGCCAAGGCCGCCAGCGGATTGAGTTGGCGGCCTCGGCGCAGGGCCGCTGACGCCGTGGCCTCGCGGTCCAAGCGGTAGCCGAACTCGGCAGCGGTGGCTCGAGCCCGGGCCCCGTCGACGGTGACGGCGACCGGTTCGTCGGCCCGGTCCACCGCGTCCAGGCGCGCCGTCACCCGCTCTTGGGCGAGCCCGCCGAACTCGACCCCGCTGATCTGCACGCCCGGCAGCACTTCACCGGCGCGGGCGGCGCGCAGGCCGCCCAGCAGCGCCAACATCACCACGACGATCGCAGCCGCCACCACGAGCGCCACCCGCCCCCGAGAGGGCGCGCGACCACCCGCGCGTGGCTGCAACGCAAGAGCGGGACGCAGGGCCATCGAGGCCCTGACGCTACCAGCGTCGGTGCCTGACAGCCGTCGCCGGTCCGTGGCCATCACGCTCCCGGCGACGCACGGCGCCGGTAGGACGTTTCCGTAGCGTCGCTCGGCGGCGGGTCGCCCTGCCCGAAAGGACAGGGTGTTGGGTGCACTCAGGTACTTGGTCCGTTATACGCAAGAGGTTATAGTCCCCGCCGGCTTCCCCCGGTCGGGCAACGCGCCGGGCCGATCGTCGCCTGCGCGGGCAACGCGGGCGGCACCGCCGACACCGAGGTACTGCGGGGCCGATGTGCTGTGGGATCCGCACGGCTTTCGTGTGGATCGCGGCAAGTGATTGTGGGCTGTGAACGCGCGCGTTCCCCTTCCGGACGGACCTGCGGCCGGGCGACACCAAGCGCAGAGGTGACCTGTTCATGAGACGACGGCTCCTGCGCACAGCGGGCTTCGCGGGGTGTAGTGCGCTGATGGTGGCCCTCGGTGTGATCGGGCCAGGGCCGGTGGATGCGTCCGAGGAGCAGCGGCTCGACCAGGCCCGCGAGAAGCTCGAGGCGGTGCGCGCCGAGATCGAGGAGCTCGGCGGCCAGCGCGAGGAGCGCCGTGATCGCCTGCAGGCCGCCGAAGCCCGGGTGGCCGAAGTGGTCGAAGCGGTCCACACCGCCGAGATGGCGGTGCAGCGGCAGGAGCAGGCCGTCCGCAACGCCCGGGACCGCTACGAGGTCCTGCAGTCACAAGCCAGAGCGCGCCAGCAAGCGATGGCCAATCGGGCTGTCGAGCTCTACCAGCAGGGCACCGGCGTATCGATGACCGCGGTGCTGGCCTCCGACTCGGTCGATGAAGCGGTGACCCGCTCCACCTATCTCGAGCTGGTTCAACGGGCCGACCAGGCGGGATTCGAGCAGATCGCCGCCGATCAAGTGGCCCTCGACGCGCAAAAAGAGGTGCTCGCGAAAGAGGAGGAGGCGCTCCGGGAGCGGCTTGCCGAGCAGGAGGCGATCCTCGCCGAGGCGCGCGAGCTGCGCGACGAGCGCGCGCTGCAGCTGGCCGGGATCGAAGACCAGCTCGACGAGCTGCAGGATCAAGAACGCCACCTGGAGTCAGAAAGCCGCGAGCTGGCTGCCATGGCGCGCCGTGCCGACCAACAGCCCGCCGTTCGCCAAGCCGAGCAGGTCGGCGGGGCGACCGGCTCGGCGCCAGCCAGCGACAGCACCCCGTCAGGCTGGCAGTGGCCCTCCGGCGGGCCGGTCACCAGCGAGTACGGCATGCGGTGGGGGCGCATGCACGAGGGCATCGACATCGGGGGCTCGACGGGCGCGCCGGTGGTCGCGGCCCGCGCCGGGACCGTCAGCCATGCGGGCCGCATGGGCGGCTACGGCAACCTCGTCCTCGTCAGCCACGGAGGCGGCATCAGCACCGCTTACGCGCACCTGTCGGGCTTTTCGGTGTCCCCGGGCCAGTCGGTGGGCGCTGGCCAACAGGTCGGTGGGATGGGCTGCACCGGCTCGTGCCGCGGCACGCACGTGCACTTCGAAGTCCGCGTCAACGGCGCGGCGCGCAACCCGCGCAACTATCTCCCCTGAGCGCGGTCTCGCAGATGCCATCGCGTCGGGGCTGACGCAACCCCGCCTGCTTGGCCGATCGGTACAGCGCGTCGGCTGACGGCAGCGGTGCGCCCGTCATCCTTGGTTGTGCACGATCGAGCGTAATCCTGTCCCCCGGTCGGGGGGCGACGGGTTCTGATCAGTTCTGCGGGCTCACCTCGTCGTAGCGACGAGGAGCGGTGTCACGGGCACGCCGCCGAGCTCAGCGGGCCAGGGAGGTAGCGGCGCATGCGTCGGGAGCACGTCCTCGTGTGGAAGTACGTCCTCGCCATGACGGTGATCGCAGCGGGCCTGCTCGGTGCCGGCGCGCCGTCGTCGGCTGTGGCCATGGAGCCCTCCTCGCCCCCGGCGGCCGACGAGGACGATGCCGCCGCGGGCGCCTCCTCGCCCAACAGCGTTCTGCGCACCTGGATGTGGCTCCGTGCCGCCGGGCGGGGCCCTCTCGAGACCGGTGACGTCGACACGGGGTTGGAAGACCCCGGGTGGGAGGCCGTCGACCCCGCCACGCTCGCCGACGTCGGCGCCGACGACGCCCGCGACCCCGCCACGTGGGTGTGGCCCGCCGAGGGCGACGTCACCAGCGAGTTCGGACGCCGCTGGGGCCGGCCGCACGAGGGCCTCGATCTCGCCAACGCGGTCGGGACGCCGGTCGTGGCCGCCACCGACGGCGAGGTGAGCCTGGCCCAGGCCAAAAGCGGCTATGGCCTGACGGTCAAGGTCGACCACGGCGACGGGGTCGAGACCGCCTACAGCCACCTCTCGGCCATCGAGGTCCCTCCAGGCGACACGGTCACCGCCGGCGACCGGATCGGGGCGATGGGCTGCACCGGCTCATGCACCGGCCCGCACGTGCACGTCGAGGTCCGCCGCGACGGCACCCCCATCGACCCCCGCACGGTGCTCCCGTGACCGCCGTCCGGCGGGCCTCGGCGGCGCCGCGCGCCTCCCTTCTCCGTCAGGAACCCCGTGATGCTGACCGCTCCTGCTGCTGCGCTGGCGGCGCTGGGGGCAGCCGTGCTGCTCGTCGCCGCCCCGGCCCACGAGGCGCTGGCAACGCCCGAACCCGAACGGATCGCCGGCCCCGGCCGGGTCGCGACCGCGGTGGCCGCTGCCCGGGCCGGATGGGACCACACCGAGACGGCCGTGCTGGCCACCGCGGGCGACTTTCCCGATGCGCTGGCCGCCTCCACGCTGGCCAGCGCCCACGACGCGCCGCTGTTGCTGACCCACGCGTCGTCGCTGCCGTCCGAGGTCGCCGACGAGCTGGAACGCCTCGACGCCTCGCGGGTGCTCGTCCTCGGCGGCCACGGCGCGATCAGCCCGACCGTCGTCGACCAGCTCGCCGGGCTGGCCACCTCGCCGCAGGTGGAGCGCCTCGCCGGCGACGACCGCTTCGCCACCGCCGCGGCCATCGCGGCCGAGGTGGGGACGACGTCCGGCTCGAACGAAGCCGTGATCGCGCTCGGCGACGACTTCGCCGACGCGCTCGCCGCCGGCGCGCTCGGCTTGCTCGACCCCGCCCCGCCGGTGCTGCTGTCCCAACCCGACGAGCTGCCGGAGACCAGCCGGCAAACGCTCGACGCGCTCGCGGTCGATCGGGTGATGCTCGTCGGGGGCACGTCGGCGATCGCCCAGGACGTGCGAGCCCGCCTGGAGGCCGACGGCTACCACACCGAGCGCCTGTCGGGCGGCGACCGCTACTGGACCTCGGCCGCGGTCGGGGCCGAGCTGGAGTCGCGCGGCATCGCCCCCGATCGCGTGACGCTCGCCACCGGCACGGACTTCCCCGACGCGCTGGCGGCGGGTCCCCTGGCCGCTCGGCGCGACGCGCTGTTGCACCTGGTGGCGCCGTCGCAGCCCCACGAGCCCAACGACCGGTTGCTGCGCGAGCGCGCCGACCGGTGGACCGGCGCGGCGATGCTGGGCGGCTCACAGGTGCTGGACGAGGCCGCGCGCGCCTCGCTGACCCGGAGCCTGCGAGCCGAGCCGCACCCCGAGCCCGCTGCGGTCGCCCGCTCGGTGGGCGACATCGCCGTCGACACCGCGCTGGACCAGGTGGGCACGCCGTATCGCTACGGCGCCACCGGTCCGGGTGCCTTCGACTGCTCGGGGCTGACCAGCTTCGCCTGGCGGGCCGCCGGGGTGGAGATCCCCCGCACGTCCGGCCAGCAGTTCGCGTCGCTGCCGCGCGTGGCCCCCGCCGACCGCCAGCCCGGCGACCTGGTCGCGTTCGGCAACCCGGTGCATCACATCGGCATCTACCTGGGCGATGATCGGATGGTCGAAGCGCCCCATTCCGGCCAGCAGGTGCGGATCGGCAGCATCCACCGTCCCAACCGGCGCGGCTTCGTGCGTCCGGCCCCCTGAGCCCTACGCCGGCGGTCCGGCGACCCCGGTCCGCCCTCTGAGCTGCGGGTGGCTGCGGAACGCGAGCGCGAGCGCCAAGAACAACGCGGCTGCCAGCACCTCCACCGACGGCTGCACCATGAGTTCCATGAACTGCATCTCGTGGGGGACCGGGGCCTCGTCCCGCGGCAGCTGGTAGCGCAACACCACGCGATCCAGCCACGACCCGACGAGCCAGTACCAGCGATAGCCGGTGGCTGCCATCAGCACCGTCACGCCGTAGACCCCGAACGCGGCCACCAGATAGGGCCGGACCGGACGGAACTGCCACACCCGGGGTCCGTAGCGCACCACCGCGACGACGAAGACCGCGGCGATGCCGAGCACGATCCCCATGCGGGTCAGATGCGGGGGCACGTTCCAGGCCTGCTGCGCGATGACACCAGCGAAGTTCAGCGGCCTGCCGGTCGCCTGGATCAGCAGCAGCATCAGCCCCACGGCCGTCAGCGTCCAAAACGCCCCCAACCGCGGGTCGCTGCCCCTGCGGAGATGCCCGGCGGTGTCGCTGGCCAGCAGCGCCGCGGCTGCCAGCACCGCCCAGCGCACGAAGTCCACGACGACGCTGTCGCGATAGATCAGCAGCCACAGGGGCGCGTCCAGCGCCTCGTCCGTACCGGCCACCCCGAACAGGTCGACGACGACGACCGCACCGGCCACCAAGGCGAGCACCGCCACGGTCACGGCCACCCAGCGGGCG
The DNA here is from genome assembly GCA_964418395.1 of uncultured Actinomycetota bacterium. Taxonomy (GTDB): domain Bacteria; phylum Actinomycetota; class Nitriliruptoria; order Euzebyales; family Egibacteraceae; genus QS-5-72-10. The sequence goes on along the minus strand of CAYQMQ010000016.1, from coordinate 1,559 downwards.
GCTGTGCGTCGACCGGCGGTCGCCGGTGTGGACGTGGGGGTCATGGTGACGGCTCCCGCAACGCGGACCCGTCCGCGAACGACTGGAACAGCTCGCGGGCGGCAGCTTCCTCGGGAATGAGCACCGCGGCTCCACCGACCGTCTGCGGGCTGGCCGGCACCGTGTAGGTGGGCATGTCGCCGCCGCCGACGGCGAGCGCCAGGCGAGCGATCGTTAGGGGACCGAAGCGCCAGTTGGCGGTGAGCGCCGCCGCCCCGGAGTTGGTGGCGCGCACCATCCGCACCGGGTTGAGCAGTGTCGTCGGGCTGGCCAGGCGTCGGGTCAGGGCGCTCATGAACTCCTGCTGGCGCTCGATCCGGGCGAGGTCGCCGCCCTGTTGCCGGGAACGCACGAAGCTCAGCGCCTGGGCACCGGTGAGGCGCTGAGGTCCGGCGGGCAGATCGGCGCCGGCCTTGCGGTCGACCAGGGGTTCCTCGAGCGTCATGTCCACGCCGCCGACCGCGTCGACCACGTCGACGAAGCCGGCCAGGTCGAGCTCCAGATAGTGGCTGATGCGCAACCCCGTCAGGTCGGCAACCGTGCGGACCAGGCAGCTGGCTCCGCCGACCTGCTCGTTGCTGGCGGAGTTGATCCGGGCGCGCTGGCCGTCGCACCTGGTCACGTAGAGGTCGCGGGGCAGGGCCAGAATGGCCGCGTTCGTGCCGCGGGTGGACAGCACGAACAGCGAGTCGGCGCGCGTGCCGCCCACCCGGTCGGTGCCGATCTCGCCCAGCTCTTCGTCGCTGAACCCCTCCCGCGTGTCGGTGCCGGCCACCAGCACGTTGGTGCGCAGCAGCCCGGCCGTCTGCAAGCCCTCCACCCGGGTGCGGTCGAGGCGCACGGTCGCCAGCACCGCCAGCCCGCCGCCGTAGGCGAGCAGCACCACCAACAGCACCGTCACCACCTTGGTGGCGGGGGGCCGCTCGCCTCCCTGGCGGGTCCGACCTCGGCGTGCCGGCAGCCTCGGACGGGGCAGGCGCGAGCCCCGTCCACGCTGCACGGGGCCGAACTCGTCGTCGGGCCTTGGCGCCGCCGTGGTGGCGCGCCCTCGGCCACCGGCCTGCTCACGGCGGCGGCTGTCCTCGCGGTCTGACCGGCGTGTGCCGGGTGCCGGTGCGCCCTCGCCGCGGCGGCCGCTTCGACCCCCGCGCTGTGACGGGCCGAACCCCTCGTCTGACCCGCTCATCTCGGCTCGCCCCAGCCGCCGCCACCGGGGGTTTCCACGCGCACCCGCTCGCCCTGAGCCAGCCTCCACGTGCCCTTGGCCGGCAACGCCTCCGCCGAGCCGTCGACGCGCACCCGCACGTTGCGTCCCGCCGCGCCCGGCTGACCGCCGGCCAACCCCCACGGGCGGTGGGTGCGGCGCTCGGTCTGCAAGGTGAGCGCGGCCTCGACCAGCGCCTCGACCTCGCGCACGACCCCGTCTCCGCCACGGAACGCCCCGGCACCGCCGGATCCCGTGCGCAGCTCGGCGCGGCACACCCGCAGCGGATAGGCGAGCTCGAGGGCCTCGGCCGGCG
>CAYQMQ010000015.1:0-18107 GCA_964418395.1 uncultured Actinomycetota bacterium | reverse complement strand
ACCGCCGACAGCGTCGTCATCGAAGCCGTGGCCCACGCCGATGTCGACGACGGCCAGACCGCCGACGACGCGCCCGGCGACCCCGCAAGGGCGGACGCGACCGCCGGCGGCGGTGCGAGCGAAGCCGCTGATGCCGCCGGCGAGGAGGAAATCCCGGTCCCTGACCGCCGTGGCTTCGTCGCTCTGCCCCGTCCGGTGTCGCCGTCCCCCAACCACAACCACCTGCCCGTCTTCCCGCAGCTCGGGGGTGGGTCATCCTGAGCCCCACGATGGTGCTCGCCGGCCTCGGTGCCCTGCTCCTGGTCGCGGGCGTGGCCCTGTGGATGCTGCGGGGCCACCGCGACGCCGCCTCGCTCATCGCGCCGATGCTGGCCCTGCAGCTGCTGCTGCCGTCTGCGCTGGTCATCGCCCCGGCGGGGGCGGTCGGCCGGCCGGCTCTGCTCCTCGCGCTCGGGCTCATGGCCGTCTGGGTGGCCGCCAAGGTGATGCCGGCCAGCGGCCTGGACCGCGGCCCCCAGCCGATGCGCTGGGGATTGCTCGTCTACGGCGGCGTCATGCTGCTCAGCTACGGGGCGGGCTGGCTGCGGCCGCTGACCCCGCTCGAGATCAGCGGCGCCACCCGCGCGGTGATCACGCTCGTCGGGCTGCTCGGCATCGGGCTCCTGGCCGCCGACGGTCTGACGACACGAGCTCGCCTGGACCGGCTGCTGCGGACGCTGGTGGTGCTGAGCGCGATCATGGCCGGTGTGGGGATCGTGCAGTTCGCCACGGACTGGAACCCGGTGCCGTTGCTGCGCCTCCCCGGGCTGGTGGCCAATCACGAGCTTGCGGGGTTGACGGCGCGCTCGATCTTCGAGCGCCCCGCCGGCACCGCCGCCCATCCGATCGAGTTCGGGGTGGTGCTCGCCGGTGTCCTGCCCGTGGCGCTGCACTACGCCCTGACGGCCCGCGGCCGCCGGGCGCCGTGGCGACAGTGGATGATGGCCGGCGCCATCGCCCTGGGCGCGCTGGTGTCGCTGTCACGATCGGCGATCGTGGCGATCCTCGTGGGGATGGTCGTGCTGGCGTTCGCGTGGTCGCGACGGCGACTGGTGAGCATGGGCCTCGCCGCCATCACGTTCCTCGCAGCGGCCTGGGCGATCATCCCCGGCCTCGTCGGCACGCTGGGCAGCCTGTTCACGGGCGCGAGCACCGACCCGAGCGTGGTGGCCCGCCAAGAGCGGGTCCCCAAGGTGATGGCCTACGTGGCCGAGCACCCGCTGCTGGGCCACGGCTACGGCACGTTCAGCATCGAGGAATATCTGCTGGTGGACAACGACCTGCTGGTGCAGCTGATCCAGACGGGCTGGATCGGCACGACCGTCCACCTCGGCTTGCTGGTCTTGGGCTGTGCGCTCGGCATCGCCGTGCGCTGCACCGCCGCCGACCCCGACACCCGCCACCTCGGCCAGGCGCTGGCCGCCGCCATCGCCGGGTTGCTGGCGTGCCTCGCGACGTTCGACGCCTTCGGGTTCCCGACGTTCACCGCCACCCTGTTCGTGCTGCTCGGCTGCGTCGGCGCCTTGTGGCGTCTGCGCGGCGAATCCCCTGCCAGAGCGGCCAGCGTGCCCGCCCCGGCTCCCGCGGCGGCCGAGGGCGCTCCAGCGCCGGTCCGGTTGGTGGAGGCCCAGGGTCACCGCAGCGACAGCGGTCGCTGATGGGGGCCACCGTGGCGTGGAGGCTCGCCAAATGTGGGGCGGGGGCCGTCACCACGGTCGTCGTGCTGGCGGCGGCAGTCGCGATGACTGGGTGTACCCGGCCGTCGGCCGGCGCCGCCGGCTCCGATTCGGTGCCAGCGCTCCCGGAGGCGCACGCTCCCGACGAGGCGGACGAGCTCTCGACGCTGCGCCAGCACGGCCTGAGCGTCACGTTCGACGAGCCGGTGCACGCTGGGCAGTACGTGGGAGGGGACCACTGGGTGGTCGGCCCCGTGCGGTTGGTCGCCACCACGCCCGCCTGGGACGGCGACCGTCACGGTGCCATGGTCAACCCCGTCAGCGGGGCCGATCAGGGCTACCACCGGCTGGTCGACGGCTACGACGCGAGGCTCAACACCGCCGCGCAGCTGCCGGTCACGCTGGAGCCCGGCGCGTCGCTGGTGGTCACCAGCGGTTGGCTGCGCGGTGATCCCGGCGCGCCCGCAACCTCCTGGCCGTTGAAGGATCTCCCGAGGCCGGCGCTGCGATCGGCGGCGGTGATCACGGTGGTCGACGAGCCACCTGCACCCGACGCCTTCCGACCGGCGTGGGCGGAGGGGCCCAAGCAGGAGCACCGGCTGACGGACGTCCGCTGGGACCGCCTGCTGCGACTGGCGGCTCCCGAGCCGCCCGACGCGGCGCCGGCGTGGTCGGAGCTCGAGGCGCGCACCCAACGTCCGTGGATCGATCACAAGCCCTCGTGGACCGGCTACTACCTCCACCCCAGCGAGAACATGCCCAACTACGGCGCCGACATCGGCGCCCAACTCAACGAGACGATCCTCGCCCTGCAGCTGGACGTCCCCCACGAGGTCAAACGCCCCACGCTGATCAACACGGTCCAGATCGGCATCGACCTGCACGGAGCAACCCGGTCGGCGCTGCGGGCACGGCGCCACGACGACGGGTTCGCGTGGCACGGGGAGTCCGGGGGCGGCATCGGCAGCGGCCGCAAGTGGCCGGTGCTGTTCGCGGGCTTGATGCTGGACAACCGGGCCATGCTCGCCGTCGGCCACGACGCGCCACCGAGGTTCTTCTCCGAGGACTGCAGCACCTACACCGCCGAGGGAACCGGACGGGAGGTGCGCCCAGCCGGGAAGGCGTCCTGGGCCGACGGCCACTGCGTCCATGGCGTGACGGGTCGCCCGGTGGACGACGCGTACCGGCGCTGCTGCACCTCGGCGCAGTGGAGCGGGGCGGCGCTGGGTGCGCGTCTGCTGGGTCTCGCGGACGAGTGGGACCATGACGCGTTCTTCGACTACGTCGACTGGTACATGGGCGTGGACGCCGAGCCCGGCAGCCCAGAGCGGGCGTCCAGCCCGTTCGTCGAGCGCATGTGGGACGACCACCGGTGAGGCCGGCGGGGCCTCCCGCGCGACTCAGGTCCTGCTCAGCGTCGCGTCGATGACCTCGAGGACCTCGGCGGCGGCGCGGTCCCAACTCGCATGCGCCCGCACGGCCCCAGCCTGCTGGCGACAGCGCGCCGCGATCTCCGGCTGAGCAAGGATCCGTGCAACGGCGTCCACCAGCTCATCCGGGTCGTCGCTGTCCACCAGCTCGCCGTTCACTCCCGGGCTGATCAGCTCGGGCATAGCGAACGCATCGCGTCCGACGCACGGAAGTCCGTGGGCAAGGGCCTCGACGAACGCCATACCGAAGGCCTCGAAGCGAGACGGCAGCACGAGCACATCGTGAGCGCGGTAGAGGGCGGGCATCTGCGCTGGCGGCACGCGCCCCACGAACCGGACGCCGTCCGGGACCGGGCCCGGCAGCGGCCATGTGCGGGGACCCCCGACGGTGACGGTCAGCTCGCGGCCGAACTCGCGGCGCAGCCTCGGCACTGCGGCCACCACCTGGTCGCCACCCTTCCGGTGGAAGTCGATGCCCACGAAGAGCAGGCGCACCGGCTCCGACACCAGCCGGGCCGACTCGCCCTCACCGACGAGCGGGCCCTGGCCGTTTCCGAGGTTCGCTCCGGGATTGACCACGTGAACGTGGTCGGGGGTCAGACCGGTGCGCTCCACCAGCGAACGCGCGAACCATGCGCTCATGGCGATCACCCCGGCAGCCCGCCCATACACCCGGTGCTGCCGATCGCGGCGTCGCCGGAGCTCGCGCAGGCTCACACCAGGGAACATCGGCGCTGGGCCGAGGTGGCCGCCGGCGTGGTCGAGCACGACGTCGTAGCTGAGATCCTGATAGTGGAAGGTGGGCAAGTCGGTCGCCGCGAGGTCGCCCATCTGCAGCACCGCGTCCCATGACGAGCGCCGAACGGCTGCGCGCACCCGCTGCTCGGCCAGCCGCAGGGTCGGAGCCCGGTGCTGCCACTCGGTCGTCCACACCCCCTCCCGCCGACGCGCGTACGCTGCACGCAACGCGTTGCGCACGATCGAGGGTGGGGACGCATCCAGATCGTGGAGGCGGACCTGCTGGCGCAACGCCGCCCGCAGCCCCCACGGAGCACCCGACCACGTGCGCCGCGGATCGGGCTCCCACGCGCACGCGAAGCCAAGCGACACCCCGTGCCGGGTCATCCTGGGCCCTCCTCTTGCGCTCGAGGACGGGCTCCGCCCGTGGCACCGCGCCGTCCGATGGGGTGAACCCTACGGCGGCGCCGGCTCGAGGGCGACCTCGAAATTGAGGGATCGCCGCCAACGTCGCGACATCTCCTCACCATTGAGGGCGCGGCCGGTCGGGGGCGTTGCCATGCTCGCCGTGATGACCCCGCCCCGCGCCGTCGACGCCGCACCGTCGGACGGCCGCGAGTCACCCCACGAGCCACAAGTCCTGGCCGGACCGGCTCTGCCCACTGGCGGCCGTCGATCGGCTGGCGTCAGCGACCCGATCGTGAGCGGCTCCGCGGTCCGGGCGGGGACGCGCTGGACCACCGCGAGCTATGTCGTCACGCAGCTGGTGCGGTTCGCCGCCCAGATCGTGCTGGCGCGAGTGCTGGCCCCTGCGGACTTCGGGCTCATGGCAATGGCCATGATCACGATGCAGTTCCTCGATCTGTTCCGTGATCTGGGCACCCGAGCCGCGATCGTCCAGCGCCCGACCATGGACCGGGCGTTCGCCAGCTCGATCTTCTACCTCAACGTAGCGCTGGGGCTGGTGTTCGCCGCCGTGCTGGTCGGCGCCGCCGGCCCGATCGCGGGTGCGTTCGGCAACCCGGGGCTCGCCCCGCTGCTGCAGCTGCTCGCCGTCGCGACGCTGCTGACCTCCTGGGGGCTGGTCCACCAGGCGCTGATGCACCGCGAGCTGCGGTTCCGGGCCGCCGCCGCGGTCCAGATCGTGGCGGCCGGCGTGAACGGGGCCGTCGCCGTGGTGCTCGCGTTACAGGGGTTCGGCGTGTGGTCGCTGGTGCTGGGCTTCGTCGCGGGAGCCTTTGCGGGGACGGTGTTGGCCTGGCTGGTGTCACCGTGGCGGCCCGCGCGGTCGTTCTCCTGGTCGCATCCACGGGAGGTCGCCGCCTACAGCCTCAACCTCAGCGGCTCCGACGTCATCGGCTTCTCCCTGTCGGTGTTCGAGCGGTTCCTCATGGGTCGGCTGCTGGGTGCCGGACCGCTCGGCATCTGGTCGTTGGCGGGACGGATCTTCATGTATCCGCTCGAAGCCACCGTCAACGTGCTGCACCAGGTGCTGTTCCCCACCCTCGCCAGAATCGAGAACCATCGCGACCTCGGTGCGGCGTACCTGCGGGCGGTTGGCGTCGTCGCCGTCCTGTCGCTGCCGGCGATGGTCGGTCTCGCGCTGGTGGCCGAGCCCCTGGTCACCGGTGTCCTCGGTACCCGATGGGCCGCTGCGGTTCCGATCATGATGATCCTGGCGCCCATCGGCGCTGTCGAGGCGATCGGGAACACGGCGTCGCTGATCTACAAGGTCACCGACCGCACCGACTGGCTGCTGCGGTGGTCGATCGGCTCGGGCGCGCTCGTCGCGGCCAGCGTGGCCATCGGCGTCCAATGGGGCCTGTTGGGCGTTGCCGTCGCTCACGCGATCGTGTCGGTGCTGTTGGTCTATCCGTGCTTTGCCATCCCCTTCCGGCTGATCGACCTCCCCATGACCGCCCTGCTGCGGGTGCTGCGCCCGTCGCTCGCCGCCACCGCGGCCATGGCCGCTGCGGTGGAGGTGGTGCGACGAGCCGTGGATCCCCTGCACCTCCCTCCCCTCGCCTTGTTGGCCGTGCTGGCGGGCACCGGCGCGGTGGTCTACGGGGGGATCATGCTCGTCTGGCGACCTCAGGGGCTGCGTGACCTCGTGGCGGTGGCCGCACCGCGGCTCGCGCGCGCTCTCGGCCCGCCACGGAGCAGCCGCGCGGTTCGTCAATCCTGACGGCGCCCGGCCATGCCGGCGTTCGTACAGTCCAGATACACGGTCAGCGCCCGCGATCGTGACCCTCGACAGGAGCTCACAATCCATGGGACCGGCCACAAGCACCTCGCAAGTGCCCGTCGTGATCCTCTGCGGCGGTCAAGGGACCCGGCTGCGTGAAGCGACCGAGCGGATCCCGAAGCCGATGGTCGACATCGGCGGACGCCCGATCCTCTGGCACATCATGAAGATCTACGGGGCGCACGGCGTCACGCGGTTCCTGCTGTGCCTCGGGTACAAATCGGATGCGATCAAGAACTACCTCCTGCGCTATCGCGAGAGCAACGGCGACTTCACCATCCGCCTGAACAACGGGCACGAGCCCGTCTTCCACCACGACCCGGCCGACGAACCGTGGGAGATCACCTGCGCTGAGACGGGGCTGTACACCGGCACGGGCGCGCGGCTGCGCCGTGTCACCCAGTATCTCGACAGCCAAACCTTCATGTTCACCTACGGCGACGGCGTCGGCGACGTGGACATCACGAGTCTGCTGGCGTTCCACCGGGACCAGGGCCGCATCGCGACCGTGACCGCGGTCCACCCGCAGTCCCGGTACGGCGAGATGCGCGTGGAGGGCACCGTGGCGCTGGAGTTCAACGAGAAGCCGAGCTTGCCCACCGGTGGTGTCAGCGGCGGGTTCTTCGTCTTCGAGCGCGAGATCCTCGACTACCTCAACGACGATCCCGACCTGTTCCTCGAACAGGAGCCGCTGCAGAAGGTCGCTCGGGACGGGCAGCTGTCCGTCTACCGACACGACGGCTACTGGATGGGCATGGATACGTTCCGCGACTACACCGAGCTCAACCAGCTGTGGGATCAGGGTCTCGCCCCGTGGTTGCCCGCCAGCGCTCGGCCCACCTCATGACCGCGGCCACTGTGACCCCCACCCCGCGCCTCGGTGTGGTCGCCGAGGACCTCGACGAGATCGTCGACCGGGCGGCAGTGCCCCTGCAGCGCCTGGCCGGTTGCCGCGTCGTCGTCACCGGCGCCGCCGGCTTCCTCGGCAGCTACGTGGTCGACGCGCTGGCCCGGGCCAACGACCTGCGGGCGGACCAGCCCACCCGGATCGTCTGCGTCGACAACCTGGCGACGGGCGTCGGTTCCCGGCTGGGACGCCTAGAAGGGCGGGGCGACGTGGCGATCCACCACGCCGACCTCAGCCGGGAGCTGCCGCTGGACGACTCGGCCGACTACGTGCTGCACGCCGCCAGCATCGCGTCGCCCTTGCGCTACCGGGAGCACCCGCTGGCAACCATCGACGTCAACGTCGGGGGCACGCGCCGCCTGCTGGCCTACGCCGTGGAAGCCGGCGTCCGAGGCTTCCTGCAGCTGAGCTCCAGCGAGATCTACGGCGACCCGCCACCGGAGCACGTGCCCACCGCGGAGACCTACTGGGGTCACGTGTCGTCGATCGGCCCGCGCGCGTGCTACGACGAGTCCAAGCGCCTGGGCGAGACGCTGTGCATGACCTATCACCGCCAGCACGCGCTGCCGGTGAAGATCGCGCGGCCCTTCAACGTGTACGGCCCGCGGTTGCGCCTCGACGACGGGCGGGTGATCCCCGACTTCATGCGCGACGCGCTCGACGGCAACCCGATCACCGTCTACAGCGACGGCCGGGCCACCCGCAGCTTCTGCTATGTCACCGACGCGGTCGTGGCCCTGCTGCTGCTGCTCACCGCCGACGTCGCCGGTGAGGCACTCAACGTCGGCAACGACGAGGAGGTGGCGATCGGCGACGTCGCCAGGATCGTCGACTCGCTGCGCCCATCCGGGGCCGGCGTCCGGTTCGCCAGCCACGCCGACCCCGCCTACCTGTCCGACAACCCCCAGCGGCGCTGTCCGGACCTGCGCAAGCTGCGCGCCAGCGTGGGCTACGAGCCGCAGGTCGCGCTCGTGGACGGGCTCTCCCGCACCTACCGTCACTACCTCGAGGAACGCCAGTGAGAGTCGCCGTCATCGGTTGCGGGTACGTGGGCCTGGTGTCAGCCGCCGGGCTCGCGTCCATCGGCCACCAGGTCGTGGGAGTCGAATCGGACCCCGAGCGCCTGGCACAGCTCCGGCGCGCCCGTGCGCCGTTCCACGAGCCGTCGCTGGCGGATCTGCTGGCGGAGGGAACGGCCAGCGGACGGCTGCGCTTCTCCGCCGACCTCGACGAGGCCGCCACCGCCGAGGTGATCTTCCTGGCGGTCCAGACCCCGCCGAACCCGGACGGCAGCAACAACCTGGCGTTCCTGCGCGCGGCCAGCGAAGCGCTGGCCGGCCGGCTCCTCGCCGCCGGATGCGATCATCCGCAGGTCGTCGTGGTGCGCAGCACCGTGGTGCCCGGCACCACCGACGAGATGATCACCCCGCTGTTCTCCCGGACCGGGACCGACCGGATCGCCGTCGCGTTCAACCCGGAGTTCCTGCGGGAGGGTTCGGCCATCGCCGACTTCCTCCAGCCCGACCGCGTGGTCGTGGGAACGCACCAGCCAGGCGCGGCCCAGCAGCTGCGGCATCTGTACGCTCCGCTGTGCGCTCCGTTCGTCCACACCGTGCCCGCCTCGGCCGAGCTGACCAAGTACGCCTCCAACGCGCTGCTGGCCACCCTGGTGTCGTTCTCGAACGAGATCGCCCGCATCGGCGAGGCGATCCCGGGAGTCGATGCGGAGGACGTGCTGGCCGCGGTGCGCCTCGACCGGCGCTTTCAGCCCACCAACGCCGACGGCGAGCGCGTGGTCCCAGGGGTGCTCAGCTATCTCAAAGCCGGCTGCGGCTTCGGCGGCAGCTGCCTGCCCAAGGACGTGTCCGCGCTGATCGCCCACGCACACCGGCTCGGGGTCGAACCGACCCTGCTGGAAGCGGTCCGGGGGATCAACGTCGAGCAGCCGAGCCGGGTCGTCCAGCTGGCAGCCCAGCGACTGGGCGGGCTGCGGGGCCGCGCCGTCGCGGTGTTGGGCGTGGCCTTCAAGGACGGGACCGACGACCTGCGCGACTCGCCGGGCCTCGAGATCATCAGGCTCCTGCAGGCCGAGGGCGCCCGGGTGGTCGCCTACGACCCGTTGGTGGCGCCGCTCGCGCTCGCCGCGTCCAACCCTGCCCTCGAGGCGGCCGCCTCGCTCGACGAGGCCGTTCGGCTCGCCGACGCGGTGGTGGTGGCCAGCGCCGCCCCCGAGCTGGGCAGGCTCGTCGCCCTCGTGGCCGACTCGGCCCGCCCGCCGCTGGTGATCGACGGGCGGCGCCATCTGCCAGCCGATGCGTTCCCGGCCGAGCGCTTCGCCGCCGTCGGGCGCGGTGCCCGCAGCCCGCATCCGGTCGACGTGAAGGCCGCATCGTGAGCACCGCGCTGCGCGCCATCGTCCACCGCTGGCTCCCCGCCACCCAGCGCCGAGCGGTCGCCGACCGCTGGGCCGCCTGGTGGCTGCGCGCCGCCGCCGTCGGGTTCCTGCCGCGGACGGCCACGCGGATCGCCGCGTGGCCGACCGGCCCGTACTACGCACGGCACCACCTGGCGGCCCTGCACCCGCGCGGCTACACCGCTCCCACCGTCGTCGTGCACCACCCGAGCCTCCACCGCGGCCGTCACACCTTCGTGGGCGACCGGGTGCTGATCTACGCCGACGTCGACGGCGGTCCGGTCAGCCTCGGCGACGGCGCCATCGTCAACCAGGACGTCTGCGTCCAGACCGGCCAGCGCGGCACCGTGACGATCGGGGCCGGCACCCACATCCAACCGCGGTGTCAGCTGTCGGCCTACGTCGGCTCGATCCGGATCGGCGACGACGTGCAGATCGCGCCGAGCTGCATGTTCTATCCCTACGACCACGGGCTCGACCCGGCGTGGCCGATCAGCCAGCAGCCGCTGGTGTCCACCGGCGACGTGACCGTCGGCGACGGTGCGTGGATCGGAGCCAACGCGATCCTGCTCAGCGGTGCGCACGTGGGAGCCGGGGCCGTCGTCGCGGCGGGGGCGGTCGTGATCGGCGAGGTGCCGGCCGGGGCGATCGCCGCGGGCGTGCCGGCACGCGTCGTCGACACCCGGGCGCAACGGGCCGTCGCATGACCACCCCCACCCTCGCCAGAGAGCTGTTGCGGCTGAGCCGACGCCGTCTGCGCGACCGGCGCCCGATCCGCCTGGCCCCGTACGGACCCATGCGTGGGCGTGCGCTGCTGTCCTACGTCATCGACGGCTTCCGGGTCTCGCCGGACGGCCCGCTGGCCACCGGCCACACCAACATCGTCGAATCGGTGCAGATCGCCTCGACGTTGCGTGAGCTCGGATACCGGGTCGACGTGATCGACTATCTCAACGACACCTTCACCCCCCGTGAGCCCTACGACGTGCTCATCGACCCTCGCCACAACACGGAGCGGCTCGCCGCCGCCGTCGGGCAGGCGTGTGTGAAGATCCTGCACGCCGACACCGCCCACATCGCCTACCAGAACGCCGCCGAGAACCGCCGGCTCCTCGACATCCAGCAACGGCGGGGGGTGACGCTGACCGCCCTGCGGCAGGAGCCCGTCAACCACGCCCTCGAGCGCGCCGACGTCTGCGTCTACCTCGGCTCGGACTTCTGCGCCGACACCTACCGCTACGCGGGCAAGCCCCTGCACCGCGCCCGCATCGGCGGGTTCGCCACGCCCACCGCGCCGGTGCGCGACTTCGAGCGCGCCCGACGTCGCTTCCTGTGGCTGGGCAGCTGGGGGCTCGTGCTCAAGGGCCTGGACCTCGTGCTCGAGGCGTTCGCGGGCATGGGCGACGTCGAGCTCGTCGTCTGCGGACCGGTGGACCGCGAGCCGGACTTCGCCGACGCCTACGCCCAGGAGCTGTGGCACACCCCCAACATCGACGTCCGCGGCTGGACCGACATCGCCTCCCCGGCGTTCGCCGAGCTGGTCGCCTCCTGCGCCGGCGTCGTCTACGCCTCCGCCTCGGAGGGCGCCTCCGGGGCGGTCATCAACGCCATGCACACCGGCCTGGTGCCGCTGGTGACCTACGAAGCGAGCGTCGACGTGCCCGCCGGGGGCGGCACGCTCCTGGCCGATCAGTCCGTCACCGCCATCCAGGCCGCGGTCCAGGCGTTCGCCCAACGGCCACCGCACGAGGTCGCCGAGATGAGCCGCGTGGCACGAGCCCACGTCCGCGCGAACCACACCCGCGAACGCTTCGCCGCCGACTATCGCCACATCCTCACCGGGTTGCTGGATCTCCCGTCGCCAGCACCCGCCCTGTCCCAGGAGCCCCGCACATGACCACTTGGCGTCGATTCCACCAGCTGACCGCCGACCGCCGGCCCGTCGCCGTCGCGCTCGCCGGGGCGGGGTACGTGGGCAGCGGTGTCGCCCACCGCCTCGCACACACCCCCGGCATGCGGGTGGCGCTGATCGTCAACCGCTCAACCGACCACGCCGTCGAGGCCTACCGCCGGGCCGGCTGGCCCGCCGACCGCGTGGTCGTCAGCGACGACCCCGCGGTGCTGTCCACGGCGATCGAGGCGGGGACGCCGGCCGTGACGGCGCGGGCCGCGGCGCTGACCGAAGTCACCGGCATCACCGTGGCCGTGGAAGCCACCGGGGCGCTGGACCACGGGGCCGCCCTGATCGACGCGTGCCTGCGCGCGGGCATCGACGTGGTCTCGTTCAACGCCGAGGTCGACGCGACCATCGGCTGGCTGCTGCACCGGGTGGCCCACGAGCACCGGGCCGTCTACACGATCGCCGACGGGGACCAACCCGGCGTCCTGCTGCGCCACATCGACCACGTGCGCGGCATGGGGTTCGAGATCGTGGCCGCGGTCAACTGCAAGCGCAACCTCGCGGTGCACCAGACCCCTGACGACAGCGCCGGCTACGCCGCCCGGGACAAGACCAGCATGCTCATGACCACCGCGTTCGGGGACGGCACGAAGATGCAGGTCGAGAACGCGGTCGTCGCCAACCTGACGGAGCTGCGGCCAGAGGTGCGTGGGATGCACGGGATCGTCACGACCCTGCAGGACGCCGCCCGTGACATCGTGGCCCGCCTGGACCGGACCGGCGCGGTCGACTACACGCTCGGCGGCGACTTCGGTGCCGGCGTCGGCGTCGTCGGGCGCCCACCCGCGCCCGACGCGGTGGCCACCTCCTTGCGCTTCCTCAAGATGGGCGACGGGCCCGACTACTTCTTCTTCCGCCCGTACCACCTCGTGCAGTTCGAGGTGCCGCTGACCATCGCCGAGCTCGTGCTGGACCGGATGGGGTTGGCGCACCCGGTCACCGCCCCGGTCGCCGAGGTCGTCGCCGTCGCCAAGCGGGATCTCAAGCCCGGCGATCACCTCGACGGGATCGGCGGGTTCGACTGCTACGGCCTGGTCGACACCGTCGAGCGGGCCGAGGACCTCCTGCCGGTCGGCTTGTCCCGCCACGCCCGGATGACCCGTTCGCTGCCGCGCGACGAGCCGATCCCGATGGATGCCGTCGAGCTCGACGAGGACGCCCCGATCGTCGCGCTCCGACGACGGCAGCAAGCGCTCGTCGCCGACCTCCCGACCACGCCGACAGCCGACGCGAAAGCTGAACATGCGCACCGGTGAGACCGTGCTCCCCGGCGTGGTGGCCGGTGCGCACCGCACCGCCCCGGTGCGTGGCCGTCACGCGACGCCGCGCGTCTCGGTGGGCATGCCCGTGCGCAACGGCGCGCGCTACCTCGATCGGACACTGCGATCGATCCTCGCCCAGGACTTCACCGACTTCGAGCTGAACATCGCCGACAACGCCTCCACCGACGCCACGGAGGCGATCTGTCGCTGGTATGCGGCTCGCGATCCCCGCGTGCGCTACGTCCGCTCGGATCGCAACCTCGGCGCCGCCGCGAACCACAACCGGGTGGTGGGCATGGCCCGTGGCGAGTACTTCAAGCTGGCCTCCCACGACGACATCTGCCACCGCTCGCTCCTGCGACGTTGCGTGGAGGCCCTCGACCGGGCACCCGCCGACGTCGTCTTGGTCTACCCGCGCGCGATCTTCATCGACGCCCGCGGGGGATACCTCGCCCCCGACACCGACGTGCTGGCCACCGCGTCCGCGCTGCCGGTGCGGCGGCTCACCCACCTCGTGTCGCACGTCAACATGGTCAACGCGCTGTTCGGCGTGATCCGCACTGACGCCCTGCGCCGAACGCGCCTGCTCGACTCCTTCGTCGGCGCCGACTACGTGCTGCTCGGAGAGCTCGCGCTGCTCGGGAACCTGGAGGAGATCGACGACGTGCTCTTCTACCGGCGCCTGCACCCCGAGATGAGCCGGAAGGCCAACCCCGGAGTGCGTCAGGCGTTGGCCTGGTTCAACCCGGAGGCCACCCTGCGCGACCAGCTCCTGCCGCCGGGGGCGCGACTGGTCGTGGAGTACGTCCGGTCCGCGCTGCGCCTGCCGATCCCGCGCTGGCAGGCCGCGGCCAGCGTCGTGTCGGTCCCGCTGGTCTACGGCAGCCGGCGCGCCCGGGTCCGCCTCGGTCGGGCACGCGCTCGGCTCTCCGTTGCGAGGCACCACCGGTGACCCCACCTCGCAGCCGACCGCAGGACCGGCGCTCCCCCGAGCACCCCGCGACCGCGACCCCAACCGGCCAACCCCGCGTGCTGGTCGCGATCGCCAACCACGGCACGAGCAAGCAGCGGGAGCTCCAGCGGCTCCTCGCCACCTACCGGTCGATGACGTACCCCTGCGACCTCGTGGTCCTGTCGGACGCCCCCAAGGATCTCGGCGCCGACGTCGAGGTCCTGGTCGGCGCACCCACCAGGGATCCCTGGTCGCTGCCGTTCGGTCACCGGCGGCTGTTCGCCGAGCGGCGCGACGACTACGACCTGTTCGTCTACTCCGAGGACGACCACCTCGTCACCGAGGCGCACCTGCGGGCCTTCCTCGACACCGTCGACGTGGTCGCCGACGGCGACATCCCCGGCTTCATGCGCTACGAGCTCGCCGCCGACGGCGAGCGGTGGCTGCACACGATGCACTCGGGCTACCGCTGGGACCCGGACTCGGCCTACCTCTCCCAGGGCCTGCTGTTCGCCCACCACACCAACGAGCACGCCGCCTGCACCGTGATGACCCGCCGCCACCTCGATCTCGCGATCCGTTCCGGCGGGTACCTCGTCGCGCCGCACCGCGGCAAGTACGACATGCTGGTCACCGCCGCCACCGACCTGTACACGCAGTGCGGGCTCCGCAAGGTCGTGTGCGTCTCGCGGCTGGACGACTTCCTCGTGCACCACCTGCCGGACAAGTACGTCCGCGTCTTCGGCACGCCCGAGCACCTGGTGCGCCCTCAGCTGGCGGCACTGCGCGAGATCGCCGCGGGTCGGCGCCCGGCGCGGACGCTGCTGCGCACCGAGACCGCGGCGGGTGAGGGGACGTTGAGCAAGTCCTACACCGAACACCGCGGCGACGCGCTGGTCGCCCTCCTCGACGTCCCGGTGGACCGAGCCCTCGTGGTCGGCACCGGGTCGGTGCTCCGCGAGCAGCAGCTCCTCGGCGATGCCGCTGAGATCACCTGCATCCCGCTCGACAGCGTCGTGTCCGCCACCGCCGAGCAGGCAGGCCTTGAGACGCTGACACCGGACCTCCCCACCGCGCTGCAGCAGCTGGATGGGCGGCGCTTCCCCTGCATCCTGATGGTGGATCTGCTGCACCGGTGGCCGGACCCCGCCCATGTGCTGCGGGGATTGGCCCCCCATCTGGAACCCGCCGGCGTCGTGCTCCTGTCGATCCCGAACGGCCCGGCCCACCGCCTGCGCGCGCTGTGGCACGACCGGCGACTCCCCCGGTTCCGCTTCGCCCGGACCGGGCTGCACCTGTCCGGCCGGGGGCGGCTTCGCCGATGGTTGCTCGACGCCGGCTACCGCGCCGTCGAGATCCGCCCCGACCCCGCGTGCCAGGTCGCGCTCCCCCGGTGGCTGCCAGCCTGGCTGCGGCCGGTCTGGCCCGCGTGGCTGCGATCGACCGAGCTGCTCGCGGTCGCACAGGCGCCCGCAGACCGCGCACCGGCAGCGACCGCCGCAGACCGGACGGTTCAGCCGGCGCCTCCCCGCCCACCGGGTGCAGCGGTCGGGAGCGGGGACGGGCGCGGTCGGGACTACGTGCTGATCACCCCGGCCCGCGACGAGGCCGACGGGTTGGCGGCCACCATCGCCGCGGTCGTCGCCCAGCGCGAGCAGCCCCGCCGGTGGGTGATCGTCAGCGACGGCTCGACCGACGGCACCGATGCGATCGTTGCCGAGCACGCCGCTGGCCACCCGTTCATCCACCTGCTGCGGCGCGAGCCAGACGGCGCCGGGGGCTTCGCGTCCAAGGTCGCCGCCTTCGCCGCGGGCTATGACCTGGCCCGCCAGGTGCCCCACGAGTTCGTGGGCAACCTGGACGCCGACGTCGAACCGCCCCCGGAGTACTTCACGCGTGTGCTGGACGCCTTCGCTGCCGAGCCCGACCTGGGGTTGGCCGGTGGGCAGATCCACGTGCGCACCGGGACGACGACGCGGCCTCAGCGCATCAGCCGCGGCAGCGTGGCCGGAGCCGTCGCGCTGTACCGTCGCGCCTGCTTCGAGCAGGTCGGCGGGTTCGTCCCGCTGTCGCTCGGCGGCGAGGACAGCGCCGCGGAGATCCACGCGCGCTATCACACGTGGGCCGTGCGCACGCTCGCCGACCTGCCGGTCACCCATCGCGGTGCGATCACCCACGGCGCGCGCGGCGTGCTCGCCGCCCGCTTCCGCAAAGGCCGAACGAACCGCGCACTGGGCTACGATCCGGTGTTCCACCTGGCGGTCAGCGCGTTCCGCGCGTTCGAACCGCCCTACCTCGTCGGTGGGGTCGCCATGGCGCTCGGCTACGCGTGGGCGACGCTGCGACGACAACGGTTCGCGTTGCCCGCCGCGGTCGTGGCGTTCCTGCGCGGTGAACAGCGCCGACGGCTCGTCGCGATCATCACCCGCCGTGCCGGGCTGCTGGACGATCCCGCGGCCGCGCCCGACCTCCGCGGAACACCGCCGCTGCCACCGGAGCCCACGTGTGCGGCATAGCCGGCGTGTTCGCCTACGCCACCGGCGAGCCGGTCGAGCGCTCGCAGATCGAGCGCATGACCGCGTCGATCGCTCACCGCGGGCCCGACGACGCGGGGCTCCACCTCGACGGGCACCTCGGGCTCGGCTTTCGCCGCCTGTCGATCATCGACCTCGACGGCGGCCACCAACCCATGAGCGATCCCACCGGCACGGTGTGGGTGGTGTTCAACGGCGAGATCTACAACTTCCGGGAGCTGCGCCGCGAGCTCACCGCCCGGGGACACCGGTTCCGGACCCATTCGGACACCGAGGTGATCGTCCACGGCTACCGCGAGTGGGGCGTGGACGTGCTCGACCACCTGAACGGCATGTTCGGGCTGGCGATGTGGGACGCCGACGCCAAACGCCTGGTGCTGGCCAGAGACCGGCTTGGCATCAAGCCGCTGTACTACCGCGTGCGCGACGGCTGCCTCACGTTCGGCTCGGAGATCCGGGCGGTCATCGCCAACGATGCCGTCTCCCCGGCGATCGACCCCGTCGCGGTCAACCTGTTCCTGCGTCATCGGTTCACCCCCGCCCCGCTGACCGTGTTCGAGGGCGTGCGCAAGCTGGCAGCCGGAACCCGTCTGATCGTCGACCACCGCGGCCCCCGCACGGAGACGTGGTGGCGGTTCCGCCCCGAGACCGCCACGGTGACGTCGCTGGACAGCGCGGCCCACGAGCTGCTCGATCGGTACCGCGAGGCCGTGACCCGCCAGCTCGTCAGCGACGTGCCGGTGGGGCTGCTGCTCTCCGGTGGGCTGGACTCGGCCCTGCTGCTGTCGGTGATGTCCGAGCACGGCGCGGGCTGGCCCACCTACAGCGTGGGCTACGGGCGCGGCTACGACGGGGACGAGCTCGACGACGCCGCGCGCACCGCCGCCGCCTTCGGCGCGCACCACGCGGCCATCACGTTGGACCGATCCACGTTCGAAAACAGCCTCCTCGAGGTCGTCACCGCGCTGGAGGAACCGGTGGCCTCGGCGTCGATCGTGCCCATGTACCACCTGTGCGCCCGCGCCCGCCGGGACGTGAAGGTGGCGCTGGTGGGCCAGGGGCCGGACGAGCTCTTCGCGGGATACACCCGCCACCTCGGGGTCCGCCACGGCGACCTGTGGCGGTCGCTGCCGCCCCCGGTCCGCGCGCTCGTGGGGCGAGCCGTCGGCCGCCTGCCGCGCGCTGCCGCCCTCACACGGGGAATCGACAGCCTCGGCGAACCCGACCGACTGCGGCGTTACGAGCACGTGTTGTCGTTGATGCCCCGAGAGCCGATCGACCGGCTGTTCCGACCCGACGCCCTTCCACCAGGGGCCGCCGACACGATCCTGGACTGCTGGGGCGAGGTCGCCGGCTTCATCGACGACGCCGACGAGCTCGGCGGTTTCAACTACCTCGAGCTGCGCTCGACGTTGCCCGACGAGCTGCTGATGTACAGCGACAAGTTGTCCATGGCCCACGGCCTCGAGTTGCGCCTGCCCTACCTCGACCACGAGCTCGTGGAGCACGCGGCCCAGCTGGCCGCGAACCTCAAGATCCGCGGTCGCCAGCGCAAGCGCGTACACCGTGCGGCCGCTCGCAACGCGGTGCCCGCAGAGGTGCTGCGCCGCCCGAAGCGGGCCTTCGCCGTCGATGTCGTCGACGGTTGGTTCCGTCAGCGACTCAGCGGGCGCTTGAGCGAGACGCTGTTGGATCCGTCCTCGGCGATGTACGACCTCCTTGACCCTCGCGCGGTGGTCCGCCTGCTCGAAGAGCACGAGCGCGGACAACGCGACCATCACAAGGTGCTGTTCAGCCTGGTGGTGCTCGAGGAGTGGCTGCGGGCGGCCGGCAGGGTGCCGGCCGCCCGCTAATGATCTCCGGGCTCGGCCGTGACCGTTCCCCGACCCTGCCTACCGGTGTGCGTCCCAGGCGTTGCCGAGGAAGGCGGTCCAGGCGCGGTACCAGTCGG
>CAYQMQ010000014.1:0-18557 GCA_964418395.1 uncultured Actinomycetota bacterium | reverse complement strand
TGAAGACGTTCCTGGTGCAGGCGTTCTACATCCCCTCCACGTCGATGGTCCCGACGCTGGAGGTCAACGACCGGATCCTGGTCAACAAGGTCGTGTTCAACGTGCGCGACCCGATGCGCGGCGAGGTCGTGGTGTTCCACGAGGAGGGGGTGGGACCGGAAGGGATCTCGGGGACCTTGCACGATCTGGCGGCGGGCCTGGGGATCGTTCCCCCCGCGCAGAAGGACTTCGTCAAGCGCATCATCGGGCTTCCCGGTGAGACGGTGGAGGTCCGTGACGGGGTGGTGTACATCGACGGAGTCGAGCTGTCCGAAGCCACCCGGGAAGAGGGGGGGTATCTGCAGGCGCGCAGCCGCGACGACTTCGGACCGATGGAAGTGCCCCAGGGCGAGTACTTCCTTATGGGCGACAACCGGCCGAACTCAGCTGACAGCCGCTCGTCGTTGGGCACCGTTGAGTTCGAGGAGCTCGTGGGCCGCGCCTTCGTGGTGATCTGGCCACCGGGCCGGGTCGGGACGCTGCCAATCCACGACGCCCCGCTAAGCGAGTCGGCTCAGGCGGATGCGGTGGGGAGCTCGCGGTCACAGCCGGCCCCGCCACTGGCCGCGACGGTCACGGCCATCCCGCGCCTGTCCTCCCTGACACGAGCGTCGACCGCCTCGCCCGACTAGCTCCAGCAGCGCGTCGGCAGTGGCCTGATACCCAGCGCCGGGGTCTGTCCACAGCCTGGCGGTCCCGATCTCTCACCGCTCGGGCGCGAGTTCGTAGCGTGTCCGCCATGTTCATCGCGAGGCGGTTCGGTCGGTGGTGGCGATGACCACCCGCGCCCAGCTCGGCCGACTCGGCGAAGAGGCGGCGGCCCGACACCTCGAACGTCGCGGCCTCGAGGTCGTGTCCCGCAACTGGCGGCCGCGTGCGACCGGTCTCCAGGGCGAGCTCGACCTCGTCGCGGTGGAGGGGCCAGTGCTGGTGGTCTGTGAGGTCAAGACACGGCGGGGGACGGGGGCCGGTCATCCGTTGGAGGCGATCACCGGGGCGAAGGTTGCGCGTCTACGCCGGCTTGCCGGCGCGTTCCTGGCGGAGGCCGACGGCTTGGCGGCGCGCCAGGTGCGCCTCGACGCGATCGCGGTGTGCTGGCCCGACCCGGGCGGCGAGCCCGAGATCGACCACGTGAAGGCCATCGGATGAGCCTGGGCAGTGCGCGCAGCGTCGCCCTGGTCGGCCTGGACGCGGTGCCGTTGACCGTCGAAGCCCACGTGGGCCCAGGCCTGCCGGGGCTGCACGTCATCGGGGCTAGCGGCGCGGCAGCGGGCCATTCCGCCAATCGCGTCCGGACCGCCCTGGCCGCCGCCGGCTGCCCGCTGCCGCATCGCAAGGCGCTGGTGTCGCTGTCGCCGGCGGACGTACCCAAGGCCGGCGCGCGGTTCGACCTGGCGATGGCGCTGGCCCTGGCCGAAACCCAACACGCCGTGCCCGAAGGGGCGCTCGACGGCATCACGGCCATCGGGGAGCTGGGACTGGATGCCAGCGTCAAGGCGGTGTCGGGCGTGCTGCCGTCGGTGGCCCAGTTGGCCGGCACCCACACCCGGCAGGTGTTGGTCGCTGACGCCAACGCCGCGGAGGCGGCCCTCGCCGCCGGCGCACCTGTCGTGCCGGTCGCTGACCTGCGCGAGGCGATCGATGTCGTCGCCGGGCGGCAGCCGCCACGCTCCGCGCCCGCTCCCGTCCCCGCCGAGGCTGATGGCTTGGCTGACCTCGCCGACGTGCGTGGCCAGCCCGAGGCCCGCCGGGCTCTCGAGATCGCCGCCGCCGGAGGCCACCACCTGGTGCTGATCGGGCCGCCGGGATGTGGCAAGTCGATGCTCGCCCGCCGCCTGCCCAGCCTGCTACCGCCGCTGGATCGCGCTGCCGCCCTCGAGGTCGCGGCAGTGCGCTCGGTAGCCGGACGTCTGGACGACGCCGGCCGTCTCGACCGTCGACCGCCGTTCCGCGCGCCACACCACGGGACCACCGCGGCGGCGCTGCTGGGCGGCGGCAGCGGCCTGGCCCGACCCGGCGAGCTGAGCCTGGCTCACCGCGGCGTGTTGTTCATGGACGAACTCTTTGAGTGGTCGCGGGGGTTGCTGGACGGGCTGCGCGAGCCCTTGGAGGAAGGGGTGGTGCGGTTGTCGCGAGCCAAGGCCACCGTGGTCTACCCCGCGCGGGTGCAGCTGGTGTGTGCGGCAAACCCCTGTCCGTGCGGGGGCGAGCCGTGTGCCTGCTCGGACGAGGCCATCGCGGGATATCGCGAGCGCCTGTCCGGCCCGCTGGCTGACCGGCTGGACCTGGCGCCGCGGGTGGCGACGGTATCGGCCGAGGAACTGGTGGCCGGCCATCCCGGGGAGCCGTCTGCGGCTGTGGCCCAGCGGGTTGCGGCGGCCCGGACCATCGCGAGCGCGCGGTGGGGCGAGACGGTGAATGCCGCCGTGGCCGGTGAGCGCGTGCGGGCGACGGCCAGCTCGGCGGCGCTGCGCGCGTTGGCGGACGCGGTCGAACGCGGCGTGCTCAGTGCGCGGGGGTTCGATCGCGCGCTCCGGGTCGCCCGCACTTGTGCCGACCTGGCCGGGGTCGAGACGGTGGGACGAGAGCATGCCCTCGAGGCAGTGGCTCATCGCATGGCGCTTGCCGTCAGCCGCCGTCCAGGAAGCGCGATGGCTGATGGAGGTCGCCGTGGCCGTTGAGACCGATCTGGCGGCGGTCGCCGACGGAGTCGACCTCGAGGAGGTGCGCACGGCGTTGGCGCTGCTGCTGTGCGCACCCGGCCCGGAGCCGCAGCGGCGGGCGATCGCCGCGCGCCTGGCCGAGCCGGGCGGCGTGCGGCTGGCGGATGTGTTGGCGGCAATCGCTGGTCAGGTCACTTCCTGGCCCGCCGAGACCGCCGTCGCCGCGGTGGCCAGTCGTCTCGCCGGGCTGGGCGCGCGGCTTCGGCTGGCCGACCGCCCGGGCTACCCGCCGTCGCTGGCTCGGGCGTGGCCGGACCTGGGGGCGCCGGCGTGGGTGTGTGTCCAGGCGAAGGATGGTCGGCTGCCGCGCGGCCCGGCGGTGGCGGTCGTGGGCACGCGTTCGCCCACCCTGTCGGGGTTGCGCACGGCCGAGCGGCTTGCGGGCCACCTCGCCGGTCACGGTGTCACCGTGATCTCAGGGCTCGCGCGCGGCATCGACAGCGCCGCCCATCGGGGGGCACTGGCCGCGGACGGGCCGACCGTCGGGGTGGCGGGTGCCGGGCTGGCGATCGACTACCCGCGGGGCAGCAGCGCGCTGCGCCGTGATGTGGCCGCCGCTGGCGGCCTCGTGGGTGAGCTGCCGCCGGGTGCCCCGCCGGCCAAACACACATTTCTGGCGCGCAACCGCATCATCTCCGGACTGGCCGACGCGGTGGTCGTCGTCGAAGGTGGGATCGACAGCGGGGCGCTGCACACCGCCCGCATGGCCGCCAGCCAAGGTCGAGAGGTGTGGGCGGTGCCCGGCTCGCTGGAGGCGCCAACCGCGGCTGGACCCTTGTCGCTGGTGCGCGACGGCGCCCTGCTGGTCACCGATCTCGACGACGTGCTGGCTGCGGTCACCGACCGGCCCAGCCAACCCCGGCTGCTCGACGCCGACACCGGCGACCCGCGCTGGGAGACCGTCTCCGACGCCGCGCGATGTGTCGGCGGACTGCTGGGTGCCGAACCTGCCCAGCCCAGCGATCTGGCTCACGCCGCCGATCTGCCCGTCGCCGGTGCGCTGGCCGCCGTCGCCGAGCTCGCCGCTGCCGGCCTGGCCCATCACACGCCGCGCGGCGTCATCGTCGACCCTGACGCCGGCGCACCCCGCGCCCTCTCCCACCTCGAGTGACCGCCAAGCCATAGCCGGGCCACACCACTGTCCACTCCGGGTCCGGGGGAATGCTGGTCGACGGCAAGGCGTTGCTACTGCGCGCCGAGCAGGAGATTCCCCCAAGTGTCCACGTCTGACGAAGCTGCCGCGGTCGATCGGATCCTGGGCCGGTATCGGACTTTTGCCGTGATCGGCGCTTCCCCTTCTCGCGACCGGCCGAGCATGGACCGCTGTCCGGCCATCGAGCTCGGCCGGCGGACCGGTGAAGGAGCTTCGGCGTGACCGAACACATCCGTTTCCACTTCGATCCGATCTGCCCGTGGTGCTATCAGACGTTCCGGTGGCTCGAGCATGTCGGTAAGCTCGGGGAGGCCCAGCTGACGTGGGGGGTGTTCTCGCTGGAGCTGCAGAACGCTGGCGACGAGCCAGAGTCTCTGGCCACACGGCACAGCAAATCCAAGCTCGCGCTGGCCACTGCCGTGGCGGTCGGCGACACAGCCGGTTCGGACGGTGTCGGGGCCTTCTACCACGCGATCGGCCGCCGCGTACACGAGTACGGGGAGGCCCTGGATGAACCCGACACGGTCAAAGGCGCCCTGGACGACGCCGAGCTTGATCCTGGGTTGGCGGACCGGGCCGAGGCAGATCCCAGCTACGCTGACCGGGTGGCGGTCGAGCACCGACAACTGGTCGAGCGCACTCGCAGCTTCGGTGTGCCCACGCTCGTGCTCGACGGCGGGCAGGGCCCGGCCATCTTCGGGCCGGTGATCACCGAGCCGCCGGAGTCCGATGCCGAGGCGGTCGAGCTGTTGCACCATGTGGTCTGGCTGGCACGCCACCCCTCGTTCGCTGAGCTCAAGCGAGAGCGTGACCACCTGCCTGACTTGGAGTCCATCCGTCGCTGGCGCGAATCGTCCTGATCCCAGAGAGACCGATATGGGGTTTGCCCTGACGGCAGCGACCCTGCCCGTTCGCGGCTCCGGATGGAGTTCGTCGCGGCCCGTACCTCGTATCTGAACGACTGTCGCTTTCAACCAGGCGACTTTCGCTCCGTGGCTGTGGTGGTGTGCCACGGGACGTCGCAGGGCCGTCGGCTGCTAGCCGTCCCGTACGTCTCAGCTTGTTCGATCGCCCAGGCTGCGCCGATGATCCCAATGTGGCTGAACGCCTGTGGGAAGTTGGCAAGCAGCTCGCCCGAGCCGGAGTCGACCTGCTCGGCGAGGAGGTCGACGTCGTTGCGATAGCCCGCGGCCCGCTCGAAGACCTCACGGGCGTGAGCCGGATAGCCGGCACGTGCCCAGGCTTCAGCCAGCCAGAACGTGCACAACAGGAACGTGCCCTCCTCACCTTCCAGGCCGTCGTCTCCCCGGTAGCGGTACACGAGCCCCCGCTGGTCGCACAGCTGGGTCTCGGTGGCCCGGAGCGTGGCGACCACTCTGGAATCGTCAGCGGGCAAGAACCCGAGTATCGGGAGCAGCAAGTTCGACGCGTCGAGCTCGGTGCTCTCGAACGACTGCGTGAACGCCCCGGCCTGCTCGCTCCAACCGTGCTCGAGGATCGCCTCGCGAATGCGGTCGCGCGTGCCGCACCACGCGTCGACACGGTCGTCCGCGTCCAGCCACGGGGCGAGCTTGGCCGCTCGGTCGAGTGCCACCCAACACAGCAGCTTCGAGTGCAGAAAGTGGCGGGGTGGGCCCCGGACTTCCCAGATGCCCTGATCGGTTTCCTCCCATCGAGCCGCGGCGGCGTCAGCCAAGCCGACCAGGAAACGCCGCTGCAGATCGCCGAACGGGACGAGCTGATCACGAAGCCGGTGGACGGCGGCGAGCAGCTCGCCGTAGACGTCGAGCTGGCGCTGGTTCCAGGCGCCGTTGCCGGCGCGCACCGGCCGGCTGTCGCGCCAGCCGCGCAGATGGCCGAGCTCGCGCTCGGACAGGTCCCGTTCGCCGGTGACGGCGAACATGATCTGGAGGTTGCCGGTCTCGTGGAAGGCCGTCGCGACGGTCGTGAGATAGTACAAGAACGCGGTGGCTTCGTCCGGGCACGCCGCGACCCACAAGGCGTCGAGCGTCAGGCTCGCATCGCGAACCCACGTGTAGCGGTAGTCCCAATTGCGTTCGCCGCCCACGACCTCAGGCAGGGAGGTGGTGGGCGCGGCCACGATCGCGCCGGTCGGTTGATAGGTGAGGCCTTGCAGGACGCACCCGCTATGGTTGACCAGATCGGCGTACGGGCCCTCGTAGCTCTGGTGGGTCCGCGCCCACGACTTCCACGCGGCGTCGGTGTCGGCGAGACGCTCGGCGACCTCGGTCGGGCTCCACGGCGGCGGGAGGGCGCTCCAGCTCGAGGAGTGCTCCACGGCTACGGCCACTGCCTCGTCACGCTGCAACCGCGTTCGACCCGCGGTCGAGCTCTGGGCCACTTTCAGCTCAACGTCGCCGGACAGGCACAGTGTCACCGGACCGCCGCGTGCTACCACCGCGCCGTTGAGGCGTTGCATCGACGGCGCGGTCAGCCCGTACTCCATGCGCGGACAGAACTCCATCTCGACATCGACGACTCCGTCGAGACACACGGCGCGGCGCAGCAACACCCCGGGAGAGTCGGCACCGAGATCGTGCTCGCGGACTCCCTCGGCCATTGTCAGCGCGTCGGTGAGCTCGAGCACACCCGACGGCGTCTCGAAAGTCGTTACAAGTACCAGACCGTCGTCGAGATATCGTCGCTCGACGCGGGCCGGCTCCGACGGCCCGATTCGGAAGTGGCCGCCGCGATCGTCCAGCAGCCGCCCGAACACCGAGGGGCTGTCGAACCGGGGGGCGCACCACCACTCCACCGAACCGGACCGGTCGACCAGTGCCGCGCCATGGCAGTCCGACAGCAGGGCATGGTTACCGATGGGGGTGTCGCTCACGCAGGCCCCGTTTCGCCGAGCAACCTGATCCGCCCAGCCAGGCGTCTGCCGAGACCCATATCGGACAAAGTCGGCAACACGACGGGTCGGCCCATTCTGCCGCTGGTTGGTTGTCAGACTCGGTGGTCGGACGAGGAGCTCCACTGTGCCCCAGCCCGGTGCGAGACGAGGAGCGGCAACAAGGAGCGAATATGGTTGAGCACATCCGCTTCCACTTCGACCCGGTCTGTCCCTGGTGCTATCAGACATCGCGGTGGTTGCGTCACCTGGTCGCGCTCGACCGTGTCGAGCTGAGCTGGGGGCTTTTCTCGTTGCAGGCGCAGCAAAGCGAGGATCTCGACGAACAGCGTGGTCGGCTGCGCTCTCGCACCAGCTTCGGGCTCCGTGCCGCCCTCGTGGTCCGTGATGCGGGAGGTCACAGCGCCGTGGACGCGTTCTATGCCGACCTTGGGCGTCGCATCCACGAGGAGGGAGCCTCGCCTAAGGACCGGGCGATCGTCGAAGGCGCGATCGAAAAAGCTGGCCTCGAGCCAGGGCTGGCCGCAGAGGCCGACAGCGACGAGGTGGTGGAGCGACTGCTGGCCGAGCATCGCGACCTCGTCGAACGTACGTGCAGCTTCGGGGTTCCCACCGTCGTCCTCGACGGGGGCGCTGGTCGCGCCTTCTTTGGTCCTGTGCTCACGACACCACCCGGTGACGATGCGGTTGCCGTGGACCTGTTGCAGCACGTCGTCGGCCTCGCGCGATACGAGGCGTTCGTCGAGTTCAAGCGCGAACGTGATCGCCTGCCGGATCTGGCCTCGGTGCACAGCGAGGGCTGAGTCGCGGTCAGGGCACGGCGGAGATGGCACGCGGAGGCCGTCGGGCACTTCGGCCAAGGGCGTGGCGCAGCTGGCGTTGGGTTAGCAACCCGTAGGCGTGGGTCGCCGCACTTCGGCGCGGGTCAGCATGTCGCTGGCGAACACCTGCAAGGGCACGGGTGCGTCTTCCAGGCGCTCGAACCGCGGATGGCGTTCCAGGATCTCTTATGTCTCCAACAGGCGGTCGGCCACCTCGGCCAGATCGCGGCCGACGACGTCCGGTGTCTCACCAGTCGGATCCAGCACCATGCCCGGACGAGCCACGAACGCGCCGGCACACCCCGCCCGCAGCGCGCCGGTGACGTCCCAGGCGTGAGCGGCCACCAGTCGCACATCCGGCGGCGTCACGCCGAGCTCGCGGGCGGCGTAGCGATACACCGCCGCGTCGGGCTTCAGACGGCCGGCGCCCTCGACCGACAGCTGCATCTCGAAGAACCGGCTCAGGTCGGCGTGAGCCAGCTGAGCCTCGGAGGTCTCGGGTGGGGAGTTCGTCAACGTCGCCAGTCGCAGTCCCCCCTCCTGCAAGCGGGCTAGGGCACCGGGCACCTCCGGATGCGGTGGCAGGCGCCGCATGCCGGCGAGCACGCGATCGCGGGCGGGGTCGTCCAGCTCGATGCCACGTCGCACCGCAACCATGTCCAGCGCGCCCCGACCCACGGTCCGGAAGTCGTGATGCACGCCGGTGGCCACGCTCACCAGCGCGGACTGCAGCACCTGGGAGAACCACGCTTCGCGCACACCCGCGGCGCCGAAGACCTCCTCGAACACGGTGTCGAGCCCCGAGAGATCCAGCAGCGTTTCGTTGACATCGAACACGACCGTCGCCCCGGCGGCCACCACGCCTCCTTCCTCTCTGGCCCTTGGTTTCTGCCCGCTGAGGATAGTGGGACGAGGGCGGCGTTCGAGATGCCTTCCCGGCGACACACGGGGTAGGGTTGGACTCCCAACCACCGGCATTCCGCGGATTCGTTGCGGCCCTTCTAGGACGAACCATGCTGCAGAAACAGGTCGTATACCACCTGGGAGCCCACAAGACGGGAAGCTCCCTGCTCCAGAAGTTCATGCGCGACAACCGTGACCCTCTGAGGGAGCACGGGATCTACTATCTCAGCCGCAGCGAGATGAACGATTACGTCGGGTGGGGCAAGAAGCTGCTCACGCGCCCGAAGCTGTTGGAACACCGCATCGCCGACGCGTTCGCTGATCCTCGGTATCACACGCTCGTCACTTCTCACGAGAACACCCTCGGCCCGCCCTTCAAGCCCGGTGCGGCGCACCTGTACCCGCGTGGCCCCGAGCTCGCCGCGCAACTGGCGACGGTCCTTCGCCGCTGGCACGCACGAGCGTTCCTGTACATCCGACCCCAGGACGAGTTCGTCGAGTCGTACTACCTGCAACGGGTCCACCAGGGGCATCGGCAGTCCTTCGCCGAGTGGCTCGACGAGATCGATCTGGAGGCGCTTTCGTGGCGGCCGGTCGCGGACGCCTTGGTGGAGCACTTCGGCCAGGAGAACGTCGAGATCGTGGATTTCGGGTTGATCCGCAGTGGACAGGACGCATTCCTCGCCGACTTCTTTCGGCGCATCGACCCGGACAATCGGATCGAGCCCACCTACGGTCCTGTGCGCAACGCCAGCGTGTCCGATAAGGGGCTGAGGATCGCCTTGGCGGCCAACAAGCATCTTCGCAACGACTGGGAACGCAAGGCCCTGCGCAAGTTCCTCCAGAAGTACTTCTCGAACCAGGCCTATCCTCGGCCGGTTCTGTTCACCGAGGAGGAAAAGGAGCAAGTGCGCGCGAGGTACGCCGCCGAGTACGAAGAGCTTACCGGCTCTGCCCTTGCGACCGTCCCGGACGCGGAGGACGCGGAGTGACGCTGGAGGGGGAGCTGATCCTGCATGTCGGCTTCCAGCAGACCGGGGCGAGCAGCCTGCAGCGCGCTCTGGGCCGCCTCCGACCACAGCTGCAGCGCCATGGCGTCGGGCTGGTCAGCCACTCGGCGCTCACGCAGTTGGATGCGCTCGAGGGGTGGGAGGCCGAGCAATCCCCAGATCCTGACGCGATCAGCGCGTTCGACGGGGCCTTCGCCGCGGTGGTGGAGGGAGAAGCCGCCGAGGTGGCCCGGCGCAGCCGCGCGGGGATGCGGGCGGTCGTGGTCTCCAGCGACCACCTGCTGGGGCGCGAGAACGTCGACAGCCGTGACGGTCAACCCTTCCGTGGCCGGGCAGAGGCCGCGGTGGCCCAAGCCATCCGGGCGACAGGCGCGCCCCGGGTCCGGCTGGTCCTGTACACGCGCCGCCAGGACCGCCTGATGGAGTTCTGCTATCTGCGGGAGATCCAAAACGGCGGATCCCACACGTTCGCACAGCAGTTCCCCCGCCGTTTCGAGCCGCTGTTGGACTACGGCGAACTCGTGGGCCGGCTGGAGCGAGTGGTGGGGGTCGAGGAGGTGCGGGTGCGCCCGTTCGAGCTCGTCGGCTCGAGCGCCGCGCGGCACGCGGACGACTTCCTGGCCACGCTCGGGCTGAACGGTCGGCTCGACCTCACGCCGGTGGGCACGGACCTGGAGCCGTACCGCATGTACTCCCGCCGGGCCGTGCAGATCGCGCTGGATGTCAATGAGTTTCTGGAATCCGATCGAGAGCGTCGCCTGATGCGCCGGTTCCTGAAAGAGCACTTCCCCGGCGTCGATGACGAGAGCACCCGGTTCTTGTCTGCGCAGGAACGGGCTTCCATCCTCGAAGTCTATGCAACGGTCAACCGACAGCTGTTCGAGCACCACCTGCCCGATCTTCCGACCGAGGCCTACGCCAGCGACGAAGCCACCGACCGGCTGGTGAGGACACACGACCACGAGCCCGGTGCGGGACGAGGAACTCGGGACCTGCCGGCACGCGTACGGGGTCTTCGGCGGCGTGGCGCCGCAGGCAAGCGGTTCGTCGCGGCCACGGCTCGGCGCGCCCGCGGGCGGATCGCCGGGGGCGGCGCCCCCTGGGTCCGCCCTCGCTCGCTGCGTGAGCCCGGGGGCCAGCGGGCGCGCAACGCCGAGGTCGTGGTGGTCTCCTTCCCGCAGTGCGGGGGCTCCTGGTTGCGGCTGATGCTGCGAACCGTTCTTGCCCGACGGCCCGGGCGGGACGATGACACACCGGTGACGGTTGCCCGGACGCCCCTCGACGATATGCCGTTGCCCCCCATCCTGGCCGCTTGCCGCGCCCGGGCCGCGCGCGGCTTGCCCCTAGTTGGAGGCCGCGCCCGCCGAGCGGTCGTGGTGGCCCGTGACCCTCGCGACGTGGCCGTGGCGCGATACCTCCAGCAGGCCGAGCGGCGAGGCGGGACGCCGTTGCCTGCGCTGCCGGAGTTCCTCCGCGAGTCCGCAGCCGGCCTGGACTCGCTGCTGGCCGCCTACGACACCTGGGCGGAGGAACGCCGGCTACGTCCGCAGAAGGTCATGCTGGTCAGGTTCGAAGATCTGCACGACGATCCGGAGACGGTCTTGCGGCGGGTTCTGGAGTTCGCCGGCGTGGACTCGGTGAGTGAGCGTGCCCTGCAGGAGGCAGTTGCCGCGGCCCGGCACGAAGGGCTCGAGCCCCTCGAAACACCGCGCGAACCCGACAGGTCGCGGCCTGTCGGTATGCGGATGTACGCGGACCACCTGTCGGACGCCGACATCCGCCGCGTCGACGAGCGCATCGGCCGCAGCCTGGGTGCGGCGGCGTTCGGGTACGGACCGGACCCCGCCGGGTGCCCGGAGCCCGCTCGATCACGCGCGGCGAACAGCCGGCACGACCGGAGTTGGTAAAGGGCTGGCCAGTGAGACGCCTCGAAAACGCGGTCCGTGCCATCGGGGACGCCCGCCGGCTCGGTGGATCATGGCTTGCGCGCCGCGTCGGTGCGGACCAGCGTCGTCCATCGCCGGACGCGCACGTCACCGTCAACCGTGTCATGGCCGACAACCTCGAGTTGGTGGCGACCGCCCTCGAAACCGCCGATATCCCCTATTTCGTGGTCCCCACCGAGTCACCCCACCGGTACCGCCTCGGCGTGCCGGAGGCCTTTCGTAGCCGAAGCCTCCAGGCGCTGCGTGCGCTCGAGGACCCCTCCCTCCATGTTCGCCTCGACGCTGACGACGGCGCGAAGACGGTGGTGCCGGCGGTCGAGCCGCTGCGGCCGGCGAAACGCCGCAAGGCGATGCGCGCCCCGGCTTGGCGCGTCTACCGACCGGTGGACAACGGCACCTGGGTTATCGGGCACGGACAGGGCTGCGAGGTGGAGTTCTGGCCGTTCGATCAAGCCGTGCCCGAACGGCTGTGGAACCGGCGCTGGAACAAGCGGGGGCACGTGCTGTCGCGCGACACGGCCACCACGGCGGAGCTCACCGTCGGCAACCGGACGTATCCGACGGCAGAGGTCTTCGTCGCGGGACCGCACGTGGACGAGGTGACCTTTCCGATCGACCTCGTCTACACCTGGGTGGACGGCGACGATCCCGACTGGGTGGCCGGGAAGAACGCGGTGCTCAATCAGCTCGATCTGACGGAGCACACCGCCGACGCCCACGATCCGTCCCGATATCGCGACCACGATGAGCTTCGCTACAGTCTTCGCTCCGTCGCGGAGTACGCTGACTTCGTGCGACACATCTTCATCGTCACGGACGGCCAGGTGCCGTCGTGGTTGGACACGACCCACGAGCGAATCACGGTGGTCGACCACAAGGAGATTTTCCCCAGCCCCGCCTACCTGCCGACGTTCAACTCCCATGCCATCGAAAGCTGTCTGCACCACATCCCGGGCCTGGCCGAGCACTACCTGTATCTGAACGACGATTTCTTCTTCGGCCGCCGTGTCACCCCCGCCCACTTCT
Source organism: uncultured Actinomycetota bacterium (assembly GCA_964418395.1). Taxonomy (GTDB): domain Bacteria; phylum Actinomycetota; class Nitriliruptoria; order Euzebyales; family Egibacteraceae; genus QS-5-72-10. The sequence goes on along the minus strand of CAYQMQ010000014.1, from coordinate 6,064 downwards.
TCCATGGCAACGGGATGACCAGGTTCTTCCTGTCGCCCGCGCTCATCGGAGGAGGGGACCCGTCCAACACGGAGCGGTCGGTGGATGCCGCTGCCACGAACACGAGGCGACTGATCTACGAGCGCTTCGGGCGGGTGGTGAGCCAGAAGCTCAAGCATGCCCCCTACCCTCAACGGCGCAGCGTGCTCTACGAGATGGAGGATCTGTGGCGCGAGGAGTTCGCCCACACCGCCGCCAACCAGATCCGTGGCCCGCAGGATGTGCCTGTCCCGTCGTCGCTGTTCCACTACTACGCCTACCTCACGGGTCGTGCCGCCCCCGGCAACATCAACTCGTCCTACGTGTCACTCGGCGACCGCGGGCTGGAACGACGGCTGCGGGCCTTGCGGCGACGGGAGCGGTTCGACGTCCTGTGCGTCAACGACTCGAGCGTGGCCGACTCCGGCGGACGCCACGCGCGCAGGACCGCGTTCGAGCGGTTCATGACCTCGTACTGGCCCACGAAGAGCCCGTTTGAGCGGTAGGTTCGCGATGGTCCGGCGACAGGTGGCGAACCGCAGCCAGGGGACGTCATGAGACGCACGGCATGGGTTCCCAGCGGCGTCCACGACGCTCCGCTCGAGCTGATCGATCTGGGCGACGGAGCCTCCTCGATCAACCAGCGCCAGCTGAAACGTCACGGGCTGGCGGGGTGGCAGGCCGAAACCACGGCCGGCTTGCTCGCTGCGTGGGACCTGACATCCGATCACGGGGTGTTCTTCGACGTGGGAGCCAACGGCGGGGTCTATTCGTTGCTGTGCCGCCTGCTGTGGCCATCCATGACAGCGATCGCCTTCGAGCCGTCTCCCGACAGCGTGGCCGCTGGTCGCCGGTGGGCCCGGGCGAACCAGGTGGAGGTCGTCTTCGAGCAAGTGGCGCTCAGCGACACCGACGGTCACGCCCCCTTGCATCTGTCGAAGAAGTCGGACGCGTCGCACTCCCTGGTCGAGGGGTTCCGTGAGTCATCCGAAGCGCTGACGGTCGAGCTCACGACCGTGGACGCCTACGTCGAACGGGAAGGGCTCGCCCCCACCGTGATGAAGATCGACGTCGAACGCCATGAGCCGGCGGTGCTCCGGGGCGCGCACGCCACGCTGGAGACGCACCGGCCAGTGGTGGTCATGGAGGTGCTGCCACGGGCCTCCACGCGGGCGGGGAGTCGGTTGCAGGCTCTCGGCTACGAAGCCCACCGTCTCAGCTCCCGGGATTGCCTGTACTGGCCCGGTGCGCTGCCGGCACAGTGGCAGCCCACGTTCGACGGATGGCTAGAGGCCGTCAAGCGATGCGGCCCGCGGGCGGTGGCTCGTCGCCGGCTGCGAGCGGTCGGCAGGTGGTTCGGCTCGTGAAGACGCCACGCAGGATCAGGCTCCGCGCCCGCGGTCGCCGCACAAGGCCGGTGCGATGTTGATCTCTGACCGCGCCGGCCCGAGGATGCGCCACCTCGGGCTCCAGCTGCAGCGCTACAGCGGCGCGATGGGCTGGCTGGTCGGCAAGCTGTGGCGCGCGTTCCGCTGGCGCCTGGTCCGCGCGATCGCCAGCGCCCAGGTCGGGGTGATCGTGGTCGGTGCGGGCGTGGCCCTGGCCGTCTATTACGCCCAGGAGCTCGAGAGCGACGGGCAACTCCAGGTTGGCCAGCTCACGCTCGGCGCCCGCGAGGAAACGACCCTGACGATCATGGTGGCGGTCGTGCTGCTGGTGCTGCTCGCCGGCGGTGGCGTGCTGCTCTTCGCGCAGCGCAGCATCGTGAGCATGGCCGCGGAGCTCAACCATCACGTCCGCATGGACGTCGCCACGGCCTACGGCGGCGAGTTGCCCGACTCCACGGGATGGCACAACAACCGCGCCGTGTGGCGAGCCCTGTGGGTTCTGCAGACCCGTGACGCCCGTCGGACGGCCATCGTCACCCGGAATCTGCTGCGAAACACCGTCCACGTGGGCATCGCCGTCGTCGGGTTCGCCGCGCTCTTCTACCTGGAAGCGCTGATGACGGTGCTCTTCGTGGGGGTCATGCTCGTCGCGCTGCTGGCCTATTACTACGTCAACATCGTGAGCGTCCGGGCCACCCGCCGGTACGAGACCGTGGCGCCCGGAGCCCGCAAGGCGTTGCATCAGCTGCTGCAGCGCTCCCAGACGCTGTCCCAGCCGCGGCTCAGTGGGGCTGAGCTGGAGCCCGCCCTCGGCAACGAAACGGTGGAGGAGGAGACCCACGCCTTCCGTGACCGCTTCGGGGCCCACATCTACACGGAGTTCCTCAGCTTCGCCATCATGGGCGTGGTCCTCGCCGGGCTGATCGGCTACATGGGAGGAGAAGCCCTCGCCGGGGCCATGCCGTGGACTCGGCTGGTCGCGTACATGGTGGTCCTGCGGCTCACCCTGAACTCGCTTCGCTCGGTGTTCGCGACCTTCGCGTTCTTTTCGCGCTTCTACCCGTCGATCGAGCGACTGCACCGGTTCTTCTGCGCCACGAACAGCCAGCGCAGCCCAGAGACGCTCGAGGCGCTGCCGTTGCATCTGAGCAGCCAGACGCTGACAGAGCGCGCCGAGTTGACGGAACCGATACGGCCCGGCGAGATCGTGGGCGTGACGCTGCCGGTGGCGCTGAGCCGGTACAGCTTGGGGTTGTTGGCCCCGGTCTTCGCGGGCCCGGATCCGAAGGAGCGGCGTCGGATGATCGGCCACATGGCGATGGCGGCCCCGTTGTCGGTGCCCCAGGTGGCGGCAAGCATGCGCGGCCTGCTGATGATGGATGCCGGATGGGAGGAGACGGCGCTGCGAGCGCGCTTGGGCGAGTACGCCGACGATGTCGAGGCGGCCGTGGGTCTGGATCCGGACGCGGTGGTGTCGGCCGAGGCGTGGGGGCGCTTGCCGCGCGAGGCGGCCGACCGGCTCGTGCTCGTCGCGGCCGAGGCAAGCGAACGGCCGGTGCTCGCCGTCGAGGCGGGCCTGGTCACCGGCGAGTGGATCCACCGGCTGTGCGAGGGGCGCCAGGGCCGCATCGTGCTGTTGTGCGGCAGCGGCTCCTGGACCCCGAACGACGGCTCGGAGATGAGGCGGGAGTTCGTGGTGTCACCGGCCAGCCAGATCGTGGCGATAGGCTCTCCAGCATGGATCCGGCAGCGCTGGGACACGATCTCGCAGCACGCTCCGGAGGGACACGCCGCAGAGATCGACAGCGACGACGACCTTGACGAGGAGTAGCGATCATCGCCGGGAGGCTCGGGCACCCCGCTCGGGCGCAGGCGAACTGGTGCCATGGCGGACATCACAACCCCGAAGTTGAGCAGGGCAACCCCACCGGCGTGGAGCGCCTATCCCGGCGTCTCGGTGTTGTACACCGATCCCGGTTCTGTGGCGTTGAGCGGGATCGAGCCCCTGAAGACCTCGTCTGCGGCGGGGCGTGGTGACCGGCGCCTGTACGACCGCCTGCACGACCTTGCTGAGGAGGTCGATTCGGCCCTGTCGGCTCGCGGCGCGGCGTTCTGCAAGCTGCCCCGCTACACCTACCACGTCACGCTCTGCGACAGCGTGAACCAGGGGACGCGCAGCGAGGTGCGTCGCGAGGCGCGGGAAGAGGTCGCCAGGACGCTGGACCACCTGCCCGACAGCCTGTTGTGGACCAACGAGTTGCTGCGCCTCTTGCGGGATCGCGACCTCCACTGGAGCGTTTGCCGTCGTCCGATCAGCTTCCGCGTCGAGGCGTTGCACGTATGGGGCCACGTGCTGGCTGCGAGCTTGGAGCCGGCTGACGAGCCGTCAGCGGTGGCGAAAGCGACACACGAGACCTGTCGCGCCGATCTTGCTGCACGCTTGCACACCCGCTTGGGCGTGCGGGTCCAACCGTGGCGGCCACACGTGACGCTGGGGTATTTCCCGAACGAGGACGCGGCCACCCATGCTCGAGACCACGAGCTGCCCACCTGGCAGGACCGGGCAAGCGAGCACACCGAGGGATTGTCGGTGACCTTCCGGTCAGCCTCGGTCTATGGCTTCACCGACATGGTCAGCTTCTGGCGTCTGGCTCACTGAGCGCGCTCGAACGGGCTGGGGAGGGGGAAGTACTCCTCGAGAAAGGCGGTGACGCTCGCGTCCACGATCGTGTCGCGCTTGAACCGGATCGGGCTGTCGTTGAGGCAGAACACGTTGCTGTCGCCGCGCCGCAGCAGTCGCCGCATCTGCAAAGCCGCCCAGGGGTTGCCGATGTTGATGTAGGTGGCCGGGACGTGCGCCGGCACCGCTGCTCCCGTGGCGTAGGCGTAGTAGTGGCTGAAGCACGAGGCGACGTTGACATCGGTGTGGTGCCGGAACGTGTTGTGCGCCGTCTGCTTGAACACGGCGGGGAAGCGCTCTTCCATCTCAGCGACCACGCTGCGGCGCTGGGGGTAGGGGATGTGTTGCATCTTGTAGGCCACCGTGAGGTCGAACTCGGCCTGCATGAGGTCGCGGGTGTTCTTGCTGGCGCTGTCCACCGGACGGTCGGTGGGCGAGGCTGGGCCGGCCGGGACCGTGGCGCGGCGATCCGGAAACAGCTTGGGCGACCCGTCGGGGGTGAAGAAGGTGGACGGATGGCAGCCGCGCCCGAAGAAGAAGTCGTCGTTGAGATACAGGTAGTGCTCGGCCAGGCCATCGATGCGGTGAAGAGCTGTCTCGATCGCGTGGGAGTTGAACGTCGGAAGGCACTCGGGCTCGAGGATCTCCTCGTGGGGGACCACCCGCACGTTCGGCACGTCGCGAGCCAGCCACTCCGGCACCTGACCCGCGGTCACGATGTAGACACGCCGGACGAAGCGGGCGTTGAGCGCCAGCGAGCGCAGCGAGTATCGCAGCTCGTCGCGGTTGCGGAACCTGGCCGGGCTCGCGGACTGCCCGGCGAGCTCGTCGGGATCGCGATCACGCAGCGCCTCCCCGTAACGCGCCCGCCATTCGGGATCACGATCGTTGACCCACGTGTAGACGACGTCGATGGGAAAGGAGGGCTCTTCGGGGGTCCGGGTCGTCAGCACGGCCGGGGCGACGGCGCGCCGTTCCCTGATCCCGTCGGCCGGGGGATCGCCCGGTGTGGCCCACCCCGAGGCGCCCGTGTCGCCGGTCGGGCCGGCGTACGCGTTCCACGGAGGGCGCACCGTGGTCACCCACGCCTGTACGAGTCGGACGAGGCACCAGTCTGAGAACCGGCTGAGCCGGGCGAAGAGCCACCGGTGGTCCGGCGAGTGCAGCTGGCGCAACGAGCCGGGGCCAGTTGCGGGCACAGCAGCCGGCTCGGGCCCTGCAACCGGCATCGCACGCCCGTCGGCGCCGTCGAGGAATCGACGGAGCGCGGTGAAGGTCGCCGCCATCCGCGCCCCTGTCCGCGACGGCAGGGAGCCGCGCGACGCCCCGCTGGCGGGATGGCGCCGCTGCCTCGGGGGAGTGCGATCCGGGCGCGTCTTCTGGCCCAGCGTTCGCCCTGCGCCGTGTGAGTCTGGCAGCTTCTGAGAGTCAGCCGTCATGCCGTGCTTTCGACCTCGGGGTCGGGTTGCGATGGCCGCGCGAGAGCATATCCGAGTGCAAGCTTGATCCCACCATCACCGTAGTATCCCCTCCACTACCTCGTCCCACCATTCCCCTATCGGACAGGTGCAACCGCAGCGGCGGCGTGTGAAAGTGCGTTCTCGCACTACGGCCAGAGTGGGGAGGTGGGGCGGCTCCGGCGTGGTCGACGGCCCCACCGCTACCGTGCGTATGGTCGTTTCACGGGTTGAGGCGACCCTCGTGGCGGTGAGGCAGCCAGAGGTCGAGTATAGAGCCGCACGTTCTGAGTGCCCGCGTCCGGGAATCCTGGCGCTCAGCCGTCGATCGGCAAGGGGCCGAAGTCACATGCCACGCAACGTCGCCCAGAAGCTCATCCGAGCCCACCTCGTCTCCGGCGAGATGACCCCCGGCGCGGAAGTCGGCCTCAGTATCGGCCACACCCTCACCCAGGACGCCACCGGGACCATGGTCATGCTCGAGCTCGAAGCGATGGAGCTCGACACGGTCCGGACCGACT
>CAYQMQ010000013.1:0-18863 GCA_964418395.1 uncultured Actinomycetota bacterium | reverse complement strand
GCAGCCGGTGGATGCGCCGCATCAGCTTGCGCCGGTCGACCTCGAGCTGGGTCTCGCCGGGCCCCCGCGTCCCGATGCCCCCGGCCTGGCGGCTGAGCGCGTCACCCCAGCCTCGCAGCCGGGGCAGGAGATAGACGAGCTGGGCCAGCTCGACTTGAGCCTTGCCCTCCTTGCTGGCGGCGTGTTGGGCGAAGATGTCGAGGATCACGATGGTGCGGTCCAACACCTTCAGCCCGAGGCGCCCCTCGAGGTTGCGCTGCTGGGCGGGGCTGAGCTCCTCGTCGACGATGACGGCGTCCGCATCGAGCTCGGCCGCCAGCTCCCTGAGCTCGTCGACCTTGCCGCGACCGACGAACGTCGCCGGATCGGGCTGAGCGCGACGTTGCACCACCCGGCCAGCGACCTGCGATCCGGCGGTGTCGCACAGCGCCGCGAGCTCGTCGAGCCCGGCGTCCACCCGCTGGCGCGTGGCCCGGTCGGCCTGCACGGCGACGAGCACCGCCCGCTCGACCGGCCGGAAGACGGGAAGCCCCTCCTGCGGCGCATCGTCGGCGATGCGCTGGGCCGCGCGCCGACGACGCTCGGCGCGGGAGAGCTGCAGCGCCTCGTCGGCGCGGGGATCGGGGCGGTCGCGGCGGTCGGTCACGAGTCCGCTCGCGACGAGGCGACGCCGGCAGCCCGATGCGGCGCGTCCGGCCCGGTGCGGGCCGCGAGCCAGGCCGCGTCCACCCAGCCGGTGGCCACGATCTCGGCGGGCCCGGTCAGCTGCACCCCGTCCTCGCGCCAGGCGCACCCGAGCTCGCCGCCGGGCAGGCGCACGGTGACGTCGGGCCCGGTCAAACCGAGATGGCAGGCGGTCACGGCGATCGCCGAGGCGCCGGTGCCGGACGCGGCGGTCTCGCCCACCCCCCGTTCGTAGATGCGCCCGTCGACGACGTCGTCGCCGGCGACGGCGAGCACCTCCACGTTGACGCCGGCGCCCATGAACGCGTGGTGATCCCGGGCCAAGCGAGCCCAGTGGTCCAGCGGCACCGCGTTGACGTCGTCGACCACCGCCACCGCGTGCGGGTTGCCCAGCGCCACCGTGGTCAGCCGCAGCAGACGGTGCTCGGCGGTCACCGCGGCGGGGCCGTCGAGCATCTCCCCGGTCTCGACCGGCTCGGCCAGTGGGCTGATGTCGAGTTCGACGGGGTCGCCGACCACCGGCATGCCCATGGCCACCCGCACCGTGGTGACGCGTCCCTCGGCATCCCGGGCCACGACGGCGACGTGCTTGACCCCAGCCCGGGTGTCCACTCGAACATCGTCACCGGTCACCCACCCGGCGTCGAGCACGTACTTCGCCACACACCGCACCCCGTTGCCGCACATCTCCGGAAGCGACCCGTCGCGGTTGCGGTAGTCCATGAAGACATCGGCGGTGCGGTCGTCACGCGGCGCGCCCAAGCGGATTACGCCGTCACCGCCGATGCCGGTGCGGTGATCGCACAAGGCCCCGGCCAGCGTCGCGTCGAGCGTCAGCGCGTCACCGGGGTCGGGCAGCAACACGAAGTGGTTGCCGGTGCCGTGGGCCTTCACGAACTGGATGGCGGTCCGCTCCTCGCGGTCGGGGTGGGCTGTGTCGCAGCGGCTTCGGTCAGCGCGGTCGACAGGGCGCGGGCGGCCTCGGCCGCTGCATGCCATCGTACCCGCGGGTCTCTGGCGAACCACCGCCGCTGGCGCGCGGCGTAGCGCCGCGTGCGCGAGGCGATCGCGGCCACGGTTTCCTCCCGGTCGGCGCGGCCGGCGAGCGCGTCGAGCGCCTCGGCGTAGCCGATCGCCTGACGGGCGGTGGTCGACAGCCCGTGCGGGCGGGTGGCAAGCGCCCGCGCTTCGGCGAGCAACCCGGCGTCGACCATCGCCTCGGCCCGGGCGGCGATCCGCGCCGACAGCGCCGCGGGCCCGGGGTACAGACCGACGACGGCCAGGCCGTCGTAGACCGACTCGTGGGTGTCCCACGCGGTGCGCCACGCGCTGAACGGCCGGCCGGTCAGCTCGGCGACCTCCAGCGCACGCACGCTGCGGCGCAGGTTGTCGGGCTCGATGCGGCCGGCCGCTTCGGGATCGCGGGCGGCCAGCGCGGCGTGGGCCGCGCGGGGATCGTGGGCGTAGCGCCGCTCGAGCGCGGCCCGCACGACCGCGTCGGTGGGCGGGAACTCCAGCGGGTCGGCCACCGCCCGCCAGTACAGCCCGGAGCCGCCGACCAGCAGCGGCACCGCCCCCCGGCCGCGCACGTCGGCGATCGCCTCCCGCGCTGCCGCCTGGAACCACTGGACGGTGCACTCCTGGTGGGGGGCGAGCACGTCGATCATGTGGTGGGCCACGTGCCGGCGGGCCGCCGGGGTCGGCTTGGCGGTGCCCACGTCCATGCCCCGGTAGACGGTGAACGCGTCGACGGCCACCACCTCCGCGCGGACGCCGGCGTCGGCGGCGGCGCCGGCGGCCTGCAGCGCCACCTCGCTCTTGCCGGACCCGGACGGGCCCAGCAGCGCCACGAGCCCCGGGCGGGGCCTGGCCGACGCCGGGGCGGTCGGCGGTCGGCTCACCGGGACGGGATCGGGGGGCATGGCGGCGCCCGTCACCCGCCCTGGGCCACCAGGTAGCCCACACCGCACGGCGCGGCGTAGCGGCGGCGCACCAACCCGATCCTGGCGGTGGCCAGCGCGCCGTGCAGCGCCGCCAGCGCGGGCCAGCCGACGGCGTGCACGCGGCGGGCCTCGGCGGGACCGAGGTCGGCCAAGCGCTCCAGCCGGCCGGCGTCGATCAGGTCGACGACTCGCTGGTCGTACGCTGCCGCGTCGATCACGTCCGGGCGGGGCGAGTGCGGCCCGTGGCCGGCGGACAGGTCGCCGGCGGCGACCACGACCATGTCCGGGGCACCATCGCCACGCGCCGCGTCCGCCACGGTCGCGCCGACCGCCGAGGCGGTGGTGAAATCGGCGTCGTCGGCCACGGTGACGGGCACCAGCGGCTCGCGGGCGCCCAGCAGCAGCGCCAACACCGTCAACCCCAGCGGCAGCGGCGCGTGGCGGACCGGGTCGACGCCGAGCGTGGCGGCGACCGCGTCGACCGCGGCGGCGTGCACGGAGCGGTGCTCGGCGATGTCGGGGCGGCCGATGCCGATGAGGTCGGCGTGGGCGTCGGCGTGGACCGCCGTGGTGCGTCCCGGCGCGAGCAGGACGGTGGCGTCGCTGTCGCGCAGCGGGTCGACGGCGGCGTCGATCGCGTCGGCGATCGGGGCGACGCCGGGCGGCAGATCCGGGCTGACGCCGGAAACGAGCAGCGGCGCGCTGGGCAGCACGCACGCGCCGACGATCATCGCGGGGTGGCGGCGACCAGGCGCTCGTCGGCGTCCGCGGCGGGAGTGGGGACCGGGGCCTGGGCGGGCGCGTCGGTCACCTGGCCGAGCAGGTAGTGACCGTGGGCCTCGGTGAGCCGCGCGTTGACGAACGTGCCGGCGAGGAGGTCGTCGCCGCCGGCGGCGTCGACGTGGACCAGCCGGTTGCCACGGGTGCGCCCGGTGATGCGGCTGGCGTCCTTTTTGGAGGGCCCTTCGAGCAACAGCGTCTGCACCGTGCCGACTTGCCGCTGCGACGACTCGGCGGTGAGCTCGCGGGTGCGCGCGGCCAGGCGGCGTTGCCGGGCGTTGATCGTCAGCGGGTCGAGGTGGCCGTCCATGTCGGCGGCGTCGGTGCCGGGCCGCGGGGAGTACTCGAAGGTGAACGCCGAGTCGAAGCGGGCAGCGTCGACCACCGCCAGGGTCTGCTCGAAGTCGGCTTCGGTCTCGCCGGGGAAGCCGACGATGATGTCGGTGGAGATCGTCACGCCCGGCAGCGTCTCGCGGGCCTCGGCGACCAGGTTCAGGAACCGCTCGGGGGTGTACGAGCGCTGCATGCGCCGCAGGATGCGGGCCGAGCCGGATTGCAGCGGCAGGTGCAGCTGCTCGCAGACCGACGGCACGTCGCGCATGGCGGTCAGCACGTCGGTGGAGAAGTCCTTGGGGTGGGGGCTGGTGAACCGCACCCGCTGGAGGCCGTCGATCTCGCCGAGGGCGTGCAGCAGCTCAGCGAACAGCGTGCGCTTGCGGTCGGCGGGGGCGGCCACCTCACCGCGGCGGACCAGGTCGCGCCCGTAGGAGTTGACGTTCTGGCCCAGCAGGGTGACCTCGGTGACGCCGTCGGCCACGAGGCTGCGCACCTCGGCGATCACGTCGCCGACCTTGCGGCTCTTCTCGGGGCCGCGCAGCTGCGGGACGATGCAGAACGTGCAGGTGTTGTCGCAGCCGATCGAGATCGACACCCACGCGTGGTGGGCCACGTCACGTCGGGCCGGCAGCGCGGAGGGAAACGTCTCGGTCTGCTCGAGGATCTCGACCACCGGCAGCTCGGTGGAGTCGGCCTGCTCGAGCAGCGCGGGCAGGTTGCCCAGGTTGTGGGTGCCGTAGACGACGTCGACCCAGGGGGCTTGCTCGGCGACGCCCGCCTGGTCCTTTTGCGCCAGGCAGCCGCCGACGACCACTGTCTTGTCGGGGTGGGCCTGCTTGAGCGGCTTGAGCTGGCTGAGCTGGCCGTAGAGCTTGTTGTCGGCGTTCTCGCGGACCGCGCAGGTGTTGAACAGCACGAGGTCGGCCGACTCGGCGTCACCGGCCGGGCGATAGCCCATCGTCTCCAGCACGCCGGCGGCGCGCTCGGAGTCGTGCTCGTTCATCTGGCACCCGAAGGTGCGGATGAAGTAGGTGCGGGCGCTCATCGGGCGCGAGGATAGCGCTCAGGCGCTCGGGGTGGAATGGTGCCCGCCGTGGGAGCCGCCCTCGCCCGGCTCGGCGGTGGGCTCGCGGGTGCGGGCGCGTTCGGCGGCCTCGGCGGCCGCCAGACCGGTCGCCGACAGCGACGCGACCGCTTGCTCGCCCGAGCCGCCCCGCCCGGCGGCGTACAGCAGCGCGATCAACACCCCGAACAGCGCTCCGGACGGCGCGTGGAACACGGCCATGCCCGCGAAGCCCACCAGCAGGATGAGATAGCCGACCAGCGGGCGCCACCGCGACGAGCCGATGAACATCGCCAGCCCCAGCGCGGCGGCGGGAACGCCGATGAAGAGCCAGGCTTGCAGCAACGTCACGGCCGAACTCCTTGGCGGACGGGTTGGCGTAGCGTAGCGAGACGGCCCCGTGTCAGTGAAAGCTCGCCACGCCGTCGCGGTCGAGGGCACCGCGGGCCAGGGTGCACAAGACTGGACAGATCGGATACCGTACCCTTCCGCGTCGGCGAGACGATGCTTCCGTTACGGGAGGCGGGCCGTTTCGTTGACGCATGAGAGTCGGGCTCTGCTATTTCAGTCAGGAGTTTCGCCGTGGCACACCGAATGCTTTCTCGTCGCACGGTCGCTGCGGCCATGGCGGTGGCGCTGCTGTTGGCGGGGTTGGTCGCCGTGTTGGCCGGCGAGCGGCCGGCAGCAGCCGACGAGCACGACGACGGCGGCCTGGGCGGCGCTGTGGGTGATGTGGTCGACAGCATGGCGGACGACGATGAGGAGGACAGCGGGCAAGAGGCCGCCGACGGCGGCGAGACCCAGGAGGTCGCGCCGGAGAGCGGCGGTGGTGGCGACGGCGGGCAGGAGCCGACCCCGCAGGAGGCGCCCGCCGAGGAGGCACCCGCCGAGGAGCCGTCGGGCGGCGGCGGAGGCGAAGAGCCCGCCGCGGACCAGTCGGCCGGCCAGCAGTCCGGTGGCTCTGCGCCCGTGCCGTCCGGTCCTCGCACAGCTTCCGGGCCGAGGTTGAACCCCAGCGCCGGGCTTCCCGAAGGCGAAGGTGCCGGTGCGACGTTCGACTTCTCCGCCAACAGCGACGGGTTCGCGAGCGCGCCGGAGGTCTTCACCGAGGACCGCCGGGGCCGTCGGCCGGACGAGCTCGCGTTGTCGAGCATGCCGCGCGAGAACGGGCCGGCCAACGCCGAACCCGCCGGAGGCGTGCCCACAGAGCTGATCGCTGCGGCCACGGGGTTGCTCGTGACCGTGGGGGTGGGCCATGTGCTGTATGCCACTCGGCACGTCGACGATGAGCTGCTGGATGACGGCGAGCCATCAGACGAGGGCGACGGCGACGGTGACGCCGATGACGCCGAAGACGCCGAAGACGGCAGCGAAAGCCGAGCCGAGGCCTAGCGCCTCCCGGTCTCGCCGCGGAGTTCAGTTGACGGTGACGGGGACGCGCTGCACGGCATTGACGGCGTAGCCGCCAAGGTTCCACGCGGGGATCAGCGGTTGGGTGTGGCCGGCCGCGTCGGTCGCGCGACACAGCAACTCGGTGGGGCCCGGCGTGGTGGCCTCCCAGGTGGCGTGCCAGGCGGTCCACGCAGCGGGATCGGAAGGTTCGTCCAGCGCGGCGGGCTGCCAGCCTCGGCCACCGTCGCTGCTGACCTCCACCGAGGCGATGGGCGCGTGCCCCGACCAGGCCCGGCCCTGCAGCTGGTGGGAGCCGCGGTCGACAAGGCGCTGACGGGTGAAGAAATCCGGGATCCCCGGCGGGACCATCAGCGAGCGGACAGCGAGCCGCGAGACCGGATCTCCGGCCTCCTCGGGGGCTTGGCGGAAGCGGTACGCCCGCGCCTGTTGGAACCCGTCGAACGGCGTGTCGACCACCTCGATGGCCGTCAGCCATTTCACACTCGCCATCCCGTACCAGCCGGGCACGACCAGCCGCACCGGCGCGCCGTGCTGGGGCGGCAGCGGCGTGCCGTTCAGGGCCCAAGCCAGCAGCGCGCCCGTATGCCGAAGCTCGGACAGCTCGAGGCTGCGCGCATAGAACTGTCGAACGCCGCCTTCCATGCCTTGGTCCCCGCCGGTGAAGACCGCCTCGACGGCGCCGTCGCCGACGCCGGCCTCGTCGAGCAGGTCGGCCACGGGCGTGCCGGTCCACTCACCGGTGCTGACCGCCTCGTGTAGCCACGGTTGGCTCAACGCCCGGGGACTGAGCCGAGCCCGTCCGTTTCCCGCGCACTCCATCGTCACCCGACGGGTCACCGTCGGCCGTGCCTGCAGGGCGGCCAAATCGAGCGTCGTCGGATGGGCCACGTCGCCGCCGACCTGCAGGTGCCACGCGGCGGGGTCGAGCGCCGGGATGTCGTAGTGGACCAACAAATAGTGCAAGCCGATCGGGGTCACGTCGTAGCGCAACGCCTCCAGCGGCAGACCGTGGTTGCGGGTGGCGAGCTGCAGCTCTTCGATGGTCAGCTCTCGTGCGGTGGTCGTGCCCCGCGGTGCCTCGTCCTGCATCCCCGCCACCCCCGTCACATCGGCTTGGAACTAATCTACACCCATGCCGATGGCCGGCCTATGATCGGCGCATGGGCGTTCGGCGGGGGGTGGCCCGCATGGCTCTGTGGATCGGCGACGACCACTTCTGGTATCGAGGCACACCCGCGATGCAGTTGCTACGTTCGACCCCGCCTCAGTGAGCGGAGCGCTCACCCGTCCTCGCCTTCGCTGGCGCCGGCGACTTCGCGGGCGGCTCGTTCAGCCAGTCCCGGTGGGTGCCCTCGTCGCATGAGGTAGCTACCCAGCCGGCGCACCATCGCCTCGGGGGTCAGATTTGCCGGCAGCTGTTGGGCGCGGGTGCGGGCCAGCTCGACGGCGGTGGTGTGATCGTCGCGGTCGTCGAGCCGGCGCAGCGCCGCGTCGATGTCGGCGGGGGCCACTCCGCGCCGACCCAGCTCCTCGCGTAACCGGACAGCGCCGAACCCTCGCTGCCGCCCACGGTCTTCGACCCAGGCGGCGGCGAACGCCGAGTCGTCGACCACGCCTTGCCGCCGTGCTTCGGCGAGAGCGCGTTCGATGGTGTCGTCGCCGTAGTCGCGTCCGCGCAGCTTGCTGGCGACCTCGGCCTCAGTTTGTGGGCGGTTCTGGGTGCTGCGCAGCACGAACCGCAGCGCGGACGCGACGGCCTGGTCCGTGCTCGCCTGGGCCTGCGCCTCGGTCATTCCTTGGCGCCCTTGCCGGCCTTGGTCTCGGGCTCGACCTCGCTGCCGCCCACGGCCTCTGTGTCCGCGACGGCGTCGTCACCGGTCACGTCGGTCTGGACCAGGCCCAGCTGCTCATGCAGCTGCTTGGCGATCGTGTTGGCGACGTCCTCGTGTTCGGCGAGGAACTTCTTGGCGTTCTCCCGGCCTTGGCCGAGTTGTTCGCCCTCGTAGGTGTACCAAGCGCCGGCCTTCTTCACGATGCCGTGGTCGACGCCGAGATCCAGCAGCGAGCCCTCCTTCGAGATGCCGTGGCCATACATCAGGTCGAATTCGGCCTGGCGGAACGGCGGTGCGCAGTTGTGCACCACGACATCGTCGGCGACGAGGTTGTGCAGATCGGCCACCTCCACGTCATAGGTCGCCGCCTGTTCGGGCGCGCCGATCTCCTCGATGCGGTCGTAGAAGACGTCCTCGTCGAGGATCTCGCGCAGAAAGTCGCTGTCGAGGACCTCGCTGAGGACTTCGAGCCGCTGTCGCCATAGCCGGTCGCCGCCGAGCACGTGCTGGAGTGTGTTCTCGGGCGGATCGGCACACGCCCCGATCAACATTGCGGCCTGCTCGGCGGTGATGCCGCGCTCGTCCAGATACGCGGTCACCGCAGCGGTGAAGGATGGCGGCAACCATTCAGCGCACGAGGAGCACTCGTCTCGTTCGTCCCTGACTGCGCCATGTGGGCGCGCCAGATAGTCGCCGATCCCTAGTCGTCCGGCTGGGCACCATCCCTGATCGGTGAGCATCAGATGATCGGCTGTCACCCGGATGGTGGTGCCGTCACCCAGGATCACCGGTAGCACTTCCTGCTCGCCCTGATCGAACCACCCGGTCACCGGCTTCTGGTGCAGCTTCCCGCGCTTGTCCGCAGCCCAGACGGTCACCGGGAGTTGCTTCTCGACGACGTCCTCTACCCGGTGTGTCTCACCACTGACCGCATCGAGCACCCGGGTGCCCGCGGCCAGGCACTTGTTCTTGACGACCTTGACCCGCACCCGGTTGCCGATCGCGTCGTTGCCGTCCTTGAGCGACTCGATGCGGCGCACGTCCAGACGCACCGACGAGTAGAACTTCAGCGCCCGTCCCCCTGGGGTGGTCTCGGGGCTGCCGAACATCACGCCGACCTTCTCGCGCAGCTGGTTGATGAAGACCGCCGAGGTGCGCGAGCGGTGCAGCGTGCCCGACAGCTTGCGCAGCGCCTGGCTCATCAGCCGCGCCTGCAGGCCGACGTGGCTGTCGCCCATCTCCCCTTCGATCTCGGCCTTCGGGGTGAGCGCGGCGACCGAGTCGATGACGATCACGTCGACCGCGCCGGAGCGCACGAGCATGTCGGCGATCTCCAGCGCCTGCTCGCCGGTGTCGGGCTGGCTGACCAGCAGCTCCTCGGTGTCCACCCCGAGCGCCTTGGCGTAGCTGGGGTCGAGGGCGTGCTCGGCGTCGATGAACGCGGCGATGCCACCGGCGTTCTGGGCCTCGGCGACCACGTGCAGAGCAACAGTCGTCTTTCCTGAAGCCTCCGGTCCGTATATCTCCGTCACCCGCCCGCGCGGGATGCCGCCCACCCCCAGCGCGAGATCCAGGCTGATCGCGCCGGTGGGGATGCAGGCGACCGTCTGGTTGGCCTGATCGCCCAGGCGCATGACCGCGCCCTTGCCGTACTGCTTCTCGATCTGGCCGACGGCCATGTCGAGGGCCTTGTCACGGTCCACGGGATCCTCCTCATGCTGGCGGACGGGTGATGAGACTGGGTCGGATCGTTGCCGCTGCGCTGCCCCGAGCGACTTGCCGTGCACGGTAGCGAAGGGGTGCGACAACGGGATGGATCCGGGTCGGGGTGCTGTGGACGGGTCACAGCATAACGAACGCCCGTTCATCAACCGAAGAGGCCACGCCGTCTGGTCGGTGCAGGCGAGAGGCTGTGACGAGTCAGCGGGCGACGGCGCCGTCACGCCCGGCCGCCGGGCGGTAGGGCGCGATCGGGTTGGGCAGGTGCCCGGCGAGCTGGATCGCGCTGGCGGGGTCGTGCAGGTCCACCATCTGTCGGTTGTTGCGCAGCTGCAGCCCGTTGAGGCGCGACAGCGCGAAGCGCTCGGCGAACAGGTCGTGGCGGGCGAACCGGTCGGCCAGATGCGGCGCGCTGGCCTGGTAGTCGGCGACGCAGGCCGCGACGGTGGCCCAGAACGTCTCCTCGTTCAGGACACCGCGGTCGGCGAGGATGGCATTGAGGAAGCGCAGGACACAGTCGAACACGTCGGTGAAGATCGACAGCAGCTGGAGTTCGTCGGGCACGGTGGCGCGGATCCGCTCGACGCCCCGCGGCAGCCCCACCTCGGCGTCGAACACCGCCGCCTCCTCGCCGATGTCTTTGAGCAGCACGCGTTGAGGGACGCCGTCGCGCAGCACCAGGATCGCGTTCTCGCCGTGGGGCATGAGCACGACCTGATGGCCGTAGAACAGGTGCAGCAGCGGGGTGAGGTAGGCGTCCAGATAGCGGCGCAGCCAGTTGGCGGGCTCGAGCCCGGACTCGTCGATGAGCGCTTCCACCGCCGAGGCGCCGGCTGGGTCGACGTGCAGCAGGGCGGCCATGGTGATCAGCCGCTCGCCGTGCTGGAGATGGCCCATGGGGCTTTCGCGCCACAGGGCGGCGAGCATCTTGCGGTAGGCCGAGCCGGGCGAGGTGGCGGCCTCGTACTGCTGGTGGTGGTAGCCCACCGCCGCCCGCTCGCGCAGGATGGCGACGCCGGTGCGCCGCAGCAGAGGGTCGCCGGCGATCAGCTCGGCGACCCAGTCGTTGATGGCCGGGGTGGCCTTCATGTAGTCAGGCGACAGACCCCGCACGAAGCCCATGTTGAGCACCGACAGCGCGGTCTTGACGTAGTGCTTGTCGGGTTGGCTGCGGTTGAACAGCGTGCGCACCGACTGCTGGGGCTGGTAGAGGTCGTCGCTGTCGCCCAGGACGATCAGCTCGCGGCGGGCCAGCTCGCCGGCGAACGCGACCGCCAGCGAGTTCTCCCACTGCCACGGGTGCACGGGGATGAGGCGGTAGTCGGCGAGGTCCAAGCCCAGCTTCCGCATCCGAGCGCCGAACCGCTCCAGGGTGTCCACGTCCAGCTCGGTGTGCACCAGGCCCGTCTCGTCCAGCCCCGCGCCCGCGGCGAAGGTCGTGCGCTCACGGTGTGCGGCCAGCCACACCACGCACAACGTCGCGCCCGTCTCCGGCGCGAACCGGCGGAACTCGCTCGCGTCGAAGCCCAGCCGCCCGCTGTTGGCCACGAAGCAGGGATGGCCCTCGATCATGGCCGCCTCGGCCGTCTGGAAGTCCGCCCGGGCCACCTCGGCGGCAGCCGGCGGGTCGGCCAGCTTGTAGGCGAGGCTGGCCAGCGTGCTGGTCAGCTCCTCGAGGTACACCGGCAGCGTGTCGTCGGACAGCCCCAGCATCCCCCGCAGGTCCAGGATCAGGTCGAGCGCGTCGACCGGCAGCTCCTCCCCGCGCCAGTGGTGGCGGACGAGGCTGTCGTCGTCGATCTGCCAGTGGTCCAGGCGGTAGCGGCGGGCCCGGAAGCGATAGCACACCGACGCGTCGTCGCTGGTGACGGTGTAGCGCCCATCCGGAGCCGGCTCGGGCGTCACCAGCCGCTCGTGGGCGAACTCGGCGAGCGCCTTGCGGGTCAGCCAGCGGTTTGCGCGCTGCCACAGCACTGGCGTCAGATGGGCGGTGAGGTCGTCGGGGGTGTCCGCGCCCGTCATCGCTGCGCCTCGTCGCGGTGGGCCTGCTCGGGGCGGGCGGCGCGGTACTGCCGCCGGGTGCAGGTGCTCAGCAGCGCCTCTTTGTCGCTGAGGCGAACGCGGTCGACGACCTCGAAGCCGACCGCGGCGTTGCGCGCCTGCACCGCGACGTTGTCCACGTCCGGTTCGACGACGACGCGGCCCGTGGCCGCCTCGGCGAACAACAGCTCCATGATCGTGACCATCACGGCGTCGGTGAAGCCGTGCGTGGGCGCGTCGGTGGGGGCCACGAGGAAGTGCATGCCCACGTCGCCGGGCTGTGGCGTGTAGACGTCGACCAGCTCGCTGCGGGCCGGGTCGTAGGTCTCCACCAGGAAGGCCGGCGTGTCGTCGCGAAGCCCCACGAAGGCCTGGCGCGACGGCGACCGTGCGATCTCGAGCTGCTCGCGTTCGACGTCGCCGAGCTCGGCGTCCTGCATCAGCCAATACGCCGACTTCGGGTGCGTCAGCCAGGCATGCAGCAGCAGCGCGTCGCCCACGGGGCTCACCGGACGCAGGGTGAGCTGTCCGACGCGCTCGTCGCTGCGGGTGAACACGATCTCGGTCATGTCGAGGATGCCTCCTGTGGCCGGCTCAGGTCGGCGGGGACGCCGAAGTCCTGGAAGGCGATGGAGCGTTCGATCGGGTAGGCCTCGCGGCCCAGAAGCGCGCGGATCACCCACGAGTTGCGGTAGGCGGCCATGCCCAGGTCAGGCGCGACGAACCCGTGGGTGTGCAACTCGGCGTTCTGCACGAAGATCTCGCCGCCGGCGGCGTCGATGCGATAGTCACGGCTCACCGCGAGGCGGCCTCGCTCGTCCCGTGCGATGCGGTCGTGGATGGGCTCGAGGTAGGTAGGCGCCTCGTGGCGGTAGCCGGTGGCCAGCACCAACCCCTGGGTGGTCAGCGTGAAGTCCTCGCCCAGCTCCTCGTGGTGCAGCGCGAGGTCGTACTCGCCCCGCCCTGGGTCGTAGCTGGCCCCGGTCAAGGCGGTGTTGGTCACCAGGCGGGTGGGCACCGGGGCGTGCCAGCTCTTGGTGTACAGCAGGTCGTAGATGGCATCGATCAACGAGGAGTCGATGCCCTTGTACAGCCCCTGCTGGACCGACATGAGCTCGTCACGGGTCTCGGCGGGCAGTGCGTGGAAGTGGTCGACATAGTCCGGCGAGGTCATCTCCAGGGTCAGCTTGGTGTACTCCAGCGGGAAGAAGCGCGGCGAGCGCGTGATCCAGACGAGCTGGTAGCCGCAGCGGTCGATGTCGCCGAGCAGGTCGTGGTAGATCTCCGCGGCGCTCTGGCCGCTGCCGACGATCGTGATGGTGTCCTTGGCGCGCAGCGCCTCGCGATGGTGCAGATAGTCGGCGTTGTGCAACGCGTCGCCGCCCAGCTCGCGGCAGCACTCGGGGACGTGGGGCGGGGTGCCCGTCCCCAGCACCAGCCGGCGACCGCGGAACGCTGTCCGCTCGCCGTCGGCTCGGCGCACCGCGTGCACGACGTAGGCCTCGTCGGCCTCGTCGTAGGTAACGCGCACCACGTGGTGGCCGAACCACAGCCCGGAGAGCTTGCCGGCAGCCCAGCGGTAGTAATCGTCGAACTCGCGCCGCAGCGGAAAGAAGCTCTGGCGGATGGAGAAGGGGTACAGCCGGCCCGTCTCTTTGAGGAAGTTCAGGAAGGAGAACCGCGAGGTGGGGTCGGCCAACGTGACGAGGTCGGCCAAGAACGGCGTCTGCACGGTGCTGTGCTCCAGCAGCATGCCGGGGTGCCAGTCGACGTCGTGCTCGGACTCCACGAAGACTGCGTCCAACTCGTCGATCGGCTCCAGCAGACAGGCCAGCCCCAGGTTGAAGGGGCCGAGCCCGATGGCGATGACGTCGTGGATGACAGGACGGCGGGTGGACATCGGAGAGCTCGTGTGGCCGGTGTCGGTGTCAGCTGGCTTGGCGCCCGGCGAACCCGGTGTCACCGGGTTCGCCGGCGTGATGGGGCGCTCGCGCGTCGAGGTAGTGGCGGGCATGGACGGCGATGCGGTCCAGGACCTCGCCGATGTCGGCCAGCGAGGTGCCCGGGTTCAGCAGGGTGAGCTTGAGCTGGTGGCGGCCGTCGGCGACGGTCCCACCGACGACCGCCTCGCCGGAGGCGGCCAGCTCCCGACGGGCGTGCAGGTTGGCCTCGTCGCACCGCTGCGGGCTGACGGGGCCCTCCGGGACATACCGGAACACCAGCGTGCTCAGCTGCGCTGGGGCGACGAGCTCGAAGCGGGGATCGTCGCGCAGGCGTCGCTCCGCCTGGGCGGCGAGGTCGACCACGTCGTCGAACAGGGCGCCGATGGCGTCAGCGCCCATGATCCGCAGGGTCAGCCACAGCTTGAGCGCGTCGAAGCGGCGGGTGGTCTGCAGGCTCTTGTCGACCTGGTTGGGTGTGCCGTCCGCAGCGTCGTCGCTCGGGTTGAGGTAGTCGGCGTGGTAGGTGGCGTGCCGCATCGTCGTCCGGTCGCGGACCAGCACCGCGCTGGCCGGCACCGGTTGGAAGAACGACTTGTGGAAGTCCACCGTCGCCGAATCCGCGCGTTCGATGCCGGTCAGCAGCCGGCGTCGGCGCGACACCAGCAGGCCGCAGCCGTAGGCGGCGTCGACGTGCAGCCACACGCGGGCGGCGGCGCACACGTCGGCGACGCGGGCGATCGGATCGATGCTGCCGAAGTCGGTGGTTCCCGCCGTGGCCACCACCGCCATGGGCACCAGGCCCTCACTTCGGCACCGCCGCAGCTCGCGGGCCAGGTCACGGGCTCGCATGCGCCGGTCGGGTCCGCAGCGCACCGACACGACGGCGTCCCAGCCCAGCCCTAGCAGCGCCGCGGACTTCGCCACGCTGAAGTGGGCGCAGCCCGACGCCAGGATCCGCAGACGGGGCAGGATGTCGGCGGTGCGATGGGCGTGGCCCTCGCGGGCCCGCACGCGCTCGCAGGCCGCCTCGCGGGCGAGGAACAGCGCGTGGAGGTTGGACTGCGTGCCGCCGCTGGTGAACACGCCGTCGGCCGCCTCGCCGAACCCAAGCAGCTGCGTCACCCAGGCGATCAAGCGCTGCTCGATGTGGGTGGCGCCGGCGCTCTGATCCCAGGTGTCCAGTGAGGAGTTCACCACGGCGTTCACGGCCTCGGCCACCACCGCCGGGATCACCACCGGGCAATTGAGATGGGCGAGATAGCGAGGATGGTGGAACCACACGGCGTCGCGGAGGTACAGGTCGTCGAGCTCCTCAAGGGCCGCCCGGGTGTGGCCCACCGGCTGGTCGAGATCGACCGCGTCGACAGCCGCGGCGAGATCGTCGGGCGAGGCACCGGTGAACGGCCGGTCGGCGCGGGTCACGCGCGCGGCGACGGTCTCGACGGCGGTGGTGAGCGCATCGCGGTAGTCGCCAGCGGCCGTCCCGTCCAACAGGTGAGCGTGCGGGTTGGCGCGGTGAGGCGACGTCGCCGACGCCTCCTCCGGCGGCTGCAGCGGCGGGCTCATGGCGTTGCGGGTGCTGGCTCGGTGGCCGGGTCACCGTCGATGGCGGCCTCGAGGCGGGGAACGAGCTCGTCGAGGACGAACGGCAAGCTCAGCACCGAGCTGAACGACATCGCGCCGCCGAGCTCGCTGGAGCTGTCGATCAAGACCTCGCGGCCTTCCTGGGCGACGTCGAGCTGCTGGTACAGGTCCTGGTCCAGCGGGCCCTCGCCTTCGGCGGCGTCGATCCACACCAGCACGTCGGTGTCCAGCAGCTGGACCCGCTCCAGGCTCAGCGACGCGCCGTCCTTGTCGCCGATCATCTGCGACAGCTCGTCGGGCTGCTCGAAGCCGAGGGAGGCCAGCAGGCGCCCGTTGGCCACGTTCTCGCTGTAGACGTAGATCCCCTCGAACGGGCTGGCGATCGCCGCGGAGGCGCCGACGAACTCGGGGTGGTCCTCGCGCACCTGGGCGAACTGCTCCTCGATGTCGGCCACCAGCTCCTCGGCTTGCTCCTGGCGGCCCACGACGCGCCCGGCGGTGCGGGTCAGCTCCTGCCACGGGATGGCGTAGTTCGCGTGGTCGCCGGGCTGGGCGACCGTCGGCGCGATCTCCGACAACCGCTCGTAGGTCTGCTCGTCCATCGCCGAGTAGAGGCCGACGATGACGTCTGGCTCTTGCGCCGCGATCTTCTCGAAGTCGAGCTCCTGGCGCATGCCCACGATCTCCGGCTCGGCGTCGCCGAGCTCGTCTCGAGCCCACGGCCACGTCGCGTGGGGCTGCTCGCCGAACCAGTCCGTCACCCCCACCGGGGTCACCCCGAGGGCGAGGAACGCGTCGTGGTCGGTCAGCCCGACGGTAACCACCCGCTCGGGCTCCTGGGAGATGTCGGTGGAGCCGAACTTGTGGTCGACGGTGACCGGGAACGCCGCCTCATCGTCGGCGTCGGGGGACGGCGAGGACGAGGCGGTGGTGGCCTGCCCGTCTCCGGTGCCGGTGCCGGTGTCGGCTTGGGTGCCGGAATCGGCGGGCTGGCCGGTGTTGCACGCCGCCAGCGCCAGGGCGGCCACCGCCGTCAGCACCACCGCCTGCCAGCATCGGCAGGTGTCACGGCCCGGGACCTTCCGGAGAGGTTCGGTGATTGTCATTCGAGGGCTCCTGTCGGCAAGCTCTGCACGGTCTGTTGGACGGATCGCGCCTGAGCCGGCCCGCGGGCTCGGCACAGAATTGTTTAGGGAAGGCGAACCTTAGTTACCATCGTGACCGGGTTCAACCCGAATGTGGCCTTCGGGACCGTCCAGCCCCTGGCGTGCCACGGGGGCTGGGGCGCGTGAGGTGCGGTCGAGGCATCGCAGCTGCCAGGCCAGTGGCTGGAAGCGGGACGCGTCGCCGCAGCCACGCGGGCGGAGGGGCCCGGACGTCTCACGCTCCACCACGACGCGGTAGCAGTTGGCGTCGCTGAGCAGTTCCACGGCCACGGTGGCGCCGTCCAGCGTCGTCTCCCCCACCGGCAGGAGGTCGTCGACGCCGGTGAGGCCCTCGTAGCGCCGCGCATACCACTCGGCGGCCTGGATCGCGGCGGGCTGGCCGGCTCGGCCGCGGTAGCAGTCAAGATCGACGTGACCGGCTGCGTACCTCGCGGCGACGGCCGAGACGTCGTTTTCGCCGACACGGCCGAAGTACAGCCCGTGGGGCAGGCACACGAGGTTGGCGGCGAACCGGTCGCCGCCGACGTGGGTGCACTCCCACGTCGCCTCCGGGTGGCTGAGTCCCAAGGCAGCGGCCGCCGGTCGGCCGTAGCGCGCACAGCACGCGTCGCGCTTGCCGTGGGTGCACACCAGGAACAGCGGGCCGGTCAGCGGGTCTCCGAAGCGGGGACGGCGCCCGTCGGCGAGGGCTGCCAGATCCGCGTGCAACACCTCCTCCGGGGAGGCGAGCCGGCGCTGCTCGCCCCAGGGCGGCCGGGCCCCGGAGCGCACCAGGACGCACCAGTGCCCGTGCGGCCGACGCTGCCGGCCGTGGCGGCGGATCAGCACCGGCTGCACGCCCCAAGCGCGCGTCTGCTCGACCAGCCGGGGCCCGACCTCGCCCAGGGGGCCAGTCGCGGCGAACGGGTTCCGTGGCCACGGGCCAGGGTGTTCCAGCAACAGCCAGGCGGTGGCGGCGCTGGCCGTCCCCAGGCACGACTCCCCACAGGACGCCGACACCGCAGCACACGGTTCCTCGCTCATAGCGCCCGCAGCCATTCGGTCAGAGACTTCGGTTATGATTACTTAACTTCGGTTACCCTTAACGAAGTTCGTGCACCCTAACGCAGCGGGCCACGCTGTCAACCGCCGGCGTCCCGGCCATGGCCACCGGCCGGGGTTTCGTGCGGCCGACTCCGCCCCGCGAAGGCCGACGGCCTCATCTGCGGCCACCCGGATGCGCTCGCCGGGCGGGATGGCCGCCTGGGCGATCAGCAGCTCAGCGCGACCCGCCGGCGCAGCCGACAGGGACAGAGGTCGCGCACGTCGCGACCCTCCAGCAGCACGCGACCGGCCGGGGGCTCCTCGAGTCGGTTGAACGCCCGCAGCAACGTGGTCTTGCTGACCGCCGATGGCCCCACCACCGCCGTGACCCGCCCGCGGGCGATGCGGATGGTCACCCCATCCAGGACTTGCGGTCCACGCGACATGGGCCCTAAAGTTAGGTGAACCTATCTAAGAGCAGCCTAACCTAGTAGCTTCCGAGAAGGCTGTGCTGCGGGCGTTCAAAAAGGATGCGTGAAAACGATGCCAAGACTACTGGTCACCGCCGCCGGGGTGATGCTCCTGCTGGTCGTGGGCTGCGGCAGCTCCGGCACCTCTCAGCAGAGCACCGCCGATCCCACGGCGGAGCCCACCGACCCCCAGACCGCTGCGCCGGCCGGGGAGTCGGTCGCGGTCGAGCACGCGATGGGCACCAGCGAGGTGGATTGCACACCCCAGCGGGTAGTGACACTCGGGCAGGGCCAGACCGACACGGCCTTGGCCCTGGGCGTCGAGCCGGTCGGGGTGGTCCAACCCTGGACCGACGAGTTCTACGACTACCTGCCGGATGCCGTGGCCGACGCCGAGGTCGTGGGCACCGAGCTGGAGCCCGACCTCGAGACGGTCGCCTCGCTCGAGCCGGACGTGATCCTGGGCTCGAAGCTGCGCCACGAGGAGGTCTACGACCAGCTGTCGGCGATCGCCCCCACGGTCTTCGCCGAGACGATCGGGCGCGCGTGGAAGGACAATGTCTCGCTGTGGGCCGAGGCGCTGTGCCGCCAGGACGCCGGCGACGAGCTGCTGCAGGACTGGCGCCAACGCACCGCCGCCTTCGAGGAGGGCCTGACCGAGCTCGGCGATCCCACGGTGTCGCTGGTGCGCTTCATGCCCACCGAGGTGCGCATCTATCTCACCGGCTTTCCCGGGTCGGTGCTACGCGATGCCGGCTTGAAACGTCCGTCGGCCCAGCAGGTCAACGACTGGGAGTCGGCCGAGCAGCTGATCACCGTCAGCCAGGAGCGCATCCCCGAGATGGACGCCGACGTCATGTTCACCAT